>JBIOHA010000342.1:0-2675 GCA_044448625.1 Chitinophagales bacterium
AACAAACGGAGAGGCATCATTTGTATTTGACAAAAATACATGCTCGGCACAAATCTACAAGGGGGGGCTTGTTGATTCAGAAGCTGTCATATCTTCTGACAGCTATGTGCCAAAATTTTCTACTAATGGTTCTGGAATATGGAATGTTGTAAATTCAGTAAACAATGCAAGCTGTATAACTGAGATAATAGAAGGTGAAGGATCAGTTGAAGTATCTGGCACAAAGACAAGTGCTGATGGAATATTCAAGATACGGTATCTAAAGGAAGAAGGAAAGCCATTAAAGACAATACTTGAAGCTACAAATCTTACAGCCCTTACCGATAAAAAATTTGGTGGTAATCCTGCCGGTGTAATTTTTCTGGATGAGTGGATCGCCGATGCATTGATGCAGCAAATTGCAGCAGAAAACAACCAGGCGGAAACAGCATTTTGTGTAAAGCAGGATGATGTTTATCATATCCGTTGGTTCACCCCGGCGGTGGAAGTTGATCTTTGCGGTCATGCCACCCTGGCCACAGCACATATTTTATTTCATCATCTCAGTTATAAAAGCGACAGGATCAACTTCACCTCAAAAAGCGGTGATTTGTTTGTCACAGGAAATGGTAAAGTGATAACCCTTGATTTTCCGGTGGATTATTTTCTCGAAACAGAGCTCCCCGATAAATTATCAACGGCCATGCGACATGCTCCAAAAGAAACTTATATCGGAAAAACTGATTACCTGCTGGTATATGATTATGAAGAGATAATTAAAAGGCTGGACCCGGAGTATTCCATTTTAAAAGAGGTAAGGGCCAGGGGTGTTATCGCCACTGCAAAGGGAAATGATGTTGATTTTGTATATCGTTTTTTTGCACCACAAAGCGGAATAAATGAGGACCCCGCAACAGGTTCGGCACAAACAACACTGATGAATTATTGGAGCAAAAAATTAAATAAGAAAGAATTGAGGTCCCTTCAGCTATCGCCGCGGCTTGGATCATTTTCATCTAAAATTTCTGGCGACAGGGTACAAATCAGTGGTGAAGCAATAACATATCTTGAAGGTGAAATTGAAATTTAAAATATTCGGTCTTTTGTTTTTTGCTATTGCATTAACAAAAGCGCAAACTGTTCCTTACTCCATTTTATTTGACGATAACCAGTTGAATTCTATATCTGTGAATATTGATCCCGATTCGCTTGATCAATTATTCGATGACCTGGAAAATGAATATGAATACCAGGCTCAATTTGTATATAGTCATACTGGAGGCATAGATACCTTAGAGAATATTGGTTTCAGGTTGAGAGGAAATACTTCGCTTACGTCTGCAAAAAAATCCTATAAAATTTCATTTAATACTTATAATTCCGGCCGAAAATATATGGGTGCTGAAAAATTAAATCTGATCGGCAACCACAACGACCCCACCATGAGCAGGGAGAAAATATATTTTGATGTTTATAATTCATGGGGGTTACCGGTAAGAAGGGTTGCTTTCGTAAAATTTTTTATCAACGGCGAATATTACGGATTATATACACTCACTGAAGAATACGACGAAATATTTTTAAAGGATAGATTTGGTGAGAGCACAGGAAATTTATATAAATGCCTTTATGGCAGCAACCTGGATTATAACGGACCGGGTGCTGCGGCATACGACTCTTATGAATTGCAGAACAACGAGCAACAAAATGATTATTCCGATCTGATCGAACTATGCGATGTTTTAAATAATACTCCGATCGCCGACCTCCCATGCGCACTTGAGAAAATTTTTAATGTAGATCATTTCCTGAAAATTTATGCTCTTGATATTTCAACGGGACATTGGGATAATTACGGAGCAAACCAGAATAATTTTTTTCTCTATCATAATCAATTCACCGGGCAGTTTGAATTTATGAGTTATGATTGCGATAATACTTTGGGCATTGACTGGCTTGGTATTGATTGGGCCGACAGGGATATTTATGACTGGAATTTCAACGACCGGCCAATGGTGGAAAGATTATTAGATATAGATGAATATAAAAACCGGCTGAGTTATTATATCAACGAATTATCATCCACCTTGCTTGATCCGGCAGTTATGGATCCGCATATTGATTCGATCAGCGACTTTATCGCCGATGCTGCTTTTGATGATATTTACCGCACCTATGATTATGGCTATACCTATGCCGATTTCTTAAATGGTTTTAATACCGATGATATCGACGGACATACACCTTATGGAATTAAAAATTTTATTGAGCTCAGGGTTGAAAATAATTTCGACCAGGTTGATCTCAATCCATTTTCACCGGTGTTAATTGAAAATAAGCATGTACCCGATTTACCAGAAACAGGAGATGATGTAATTATTACAACGAAAGCTTTTGATGATAATTCAATAAGCGTTGTAAAATTATTTTATGGAGAAAACGGTTTTGATTATACGGAGGTGAATATGTTTGATGATGGTATCCATAATGACAGCCTTGGCGGTGACGGAATTTATGGTGTTACTGTCCCAACAACTACATCAATAGCTTTTTTATTTCATTATTTTGAGGCAACCGATGACGATGGAAATATTTCGCGTTATCCACTTTGTGATAATTTTTCATTTCATGTAGGATATATTGATCCTGAAATTGTGATCAATGAATTTATGGCAGTGAATGATACTACTATAGTT
>JBIOHA010000343.1:0-2623 GCA_044448625.1 Chitinophagales bacterium
CTCCTGTTGTTCAGTTAGTATCGGCTGCTCATCGGCTGTTCATCGGCTGTTTATTGGCCGTTAATCCTGGCTCCTGAATCATGGTTCCCGGTTCTTTACTTTTCAATTATCTTTTTCTATATTGCAAGCTCTAAAAACAAAGGAGGTAAGATGAAAACTTATAGCAGCGAACACATCAAAAATGTAGTGTTGGTGGGCCATTCGGGTTCCGGAAAAACGACACTCAGCGAATGTATGTTATTTGAAGCCGGAGCGATCAACCGCCGGGGTTCTGTAGCCGATAATAACACGGTTTCCGATTTCAATGAACTTGAACACGAGCGGGGCTATAGCGTTTTCAGCAGCCTGATGCATGTGGAATGGAAGGATACAAAGATCAATATTATAGATACCCCGGGTATGGACGACTTTATCGGCGAGGTGATCAGCGCATTTAAAGTTGCTGATACCGGATTGCTTGTTTTAAATGCTGCACATGGAGTAGAAGTTGGAACCGAGATCATTTGGGAACATGCCGACCGTTTAAAAAAACCAATGATCCTTGTTGTGAATCATTTGGATGAAGAAAAATCTGATTTTGATAATACTGTTGAACAGGCCCGCGACAGGTTCGGCAGAAAAGTAACGGTTGTTCAATATCCTTTGGACCAGGGAGTTGATTTTAATTCGATGATAGATGTTTTAAATATGGTGATGTACCAATTTAAACCTGATGGAGGGAAACCTCAAAAATTAGAGATTCCTGCCGAAGAAATGGAGAAGGCAAAAAAATTACACAACGATCTTATTGAAACAATCGCAGAAAATGATGAAGGATTGATGGAGAAATTTTTCGACAAGGGTACGCTGGAGGAAGATGATATGGTAAAGGGATTAATGCTGTCGATTCGCAACCACGAATTGTTCCCGGTATTTTGTGTTTGCTCAAAACATAATATGGGCAGCGGCAGAATAATGGGTTTCATTGATAAATGTTGCCCCTCGGCAGCACATATGTCGCCAGAAAAACTTACCAATGGAAAAGACCTTCCATGTAATTCATCAAATCCAACCGTTTCATTTGTTTATAAAACTGTCAGCGAACCGCATCTTGGCGATATGAGCTTTATAAAAGTGTGCAGTGGTAAAGTGGCAACGGGTGGTGATCTGATAAATACAAATACAAATAATAATGAACGCATAAGTCAGCTATTCATTTTGCAGGGAAAGAAAAGAGAAAATGTAACTGAATTAATGGCGGGCGATATCGGCTCTACTGTTAAATTGAAAAAAACACATACGAATAATACCCTTGCGGTTAAAGGTCAGGATGTAGAAATTGAACCGATTGTTTTTCCTGAACCAAAAGTACAGGCCGCAATTGAAGTACATAATAAAGGTGATGAAGAAAAAATGGGGCTGGCACTGCACCATATTCATGAAGAAGATCCAACAGTCACGATCGATCATAATATGGAATTAAAACAAACCATTGTAAATGCGCAGGGCGAATTACATCTCCAGGTAATTAAATGGAAGGTGGAACATCTATATGGAATTAAATACGATTATGTAAAACCGAGAATTCCTTATCGGGAAACAATTCAGAAAGCGGTGAAATCAGATTACCGCCATAAAAAACAAAGCGGTGGAGCAGGACAATTTGGTGAAGTGCATATGATTGTTGAACCGTATTACGAAGGCATGCCTGATCCGAAAGATGTTACAGTAAGAGGTCGTGAAGAGCATCCGTTAAAATGGGGTGGTAAACTCGTTTTTTATAATTGCATTGTTGGTGGTGCTATTGATACAAGGTTTCTCCCTTCAATATTAAAAGGTGTTATGGAGAAAATGGTGAATGGTCCTTTAACGGGAAGTTATGTTCGCGATGTAAGGGTGAGTGTTTATGATGGAAAGATGCATCCTGTTGACAGCAACGATATGGCATTTAAAATTGCAGGCATGATGGCATTTAGAAATGCATTCCGCGAAGCGGATCCAAAAATATTAGAGCCGATCTATGATCTTGAGGTTTTAGTACCGGGTGATTATATGGGTGAAGTTATCGGCGATCTGCAAACAAGGAGAGGAATTGTGATCGGTATGGACAGTGACGGACATTATCAGAAAGTAATTGCCCGTGTTCCTTTAACCGAATTATATGATTATTCATCAACATTGCGATCATTAACACAGGGAAGGGGAAAATTCACCAGGAAATTTGCTGAGTATGCACCGGTGCCGTTTGATATACAGCAGAATTTGATTTCGAGTCATAAAGAGGAGTTGACTGAAGCGTAAAATGATGATGAACAGTTGATGCTGGATACTGGATACTTGATACTTGATACTGGATACTTGATACTTGATACTGGATACTGGATACTGGATGAAAATCCATTATTTCGCAATTTTGTTCATTCCGAAATTCGCAATTTTTTTTATTGTTTTAGTAGCTTGGCAAATTTAATCCCGGATTTATTTTCTGCTTTCAGGAAATAAATGCCATTATGCAAAAAGGAAAGATCTGTTTGCTGAATGAAATATCCGTCAAAAACTAACTGGCCTGAAATATTTATCAAATTAAAATATTCGTCACCGGTTAAATTATTAATTACAATATAATCAGTAAATGGATTATTAC
>JBIOHA010000344.1:0-2620 GCA_044448625.1 Chitinophagales bacterium
GTGCAATAAAATGGGTTTTCAAGTTGTTACTCTTTACCTTTTCCTATTTCTATGTCAAAAAGAAAAAATGACCTGGGCTTCGGATCTGTTTGTGTGGAGCCGATGCGTCTTTCAAAAAAAATATCTCCGCATACTGAACCAATTTATGCCACTACCGCATATACCTTCGATTCTACAGAAGAGGCAATTGAATTATTTAAAGATCAGTTTCAGGGATATGTTTATTCAAGATGGGCCAATCCTACCGTTGAAATGGCTGAATTAAAAATCACAGCATTAGAAACACATGGAACAAATATTAAAGGAAAGGCCCAGTTATTCAGCAGCGGGATGGCGGCAATTTCTTCAGCTATGCTTGCCTGTGCATCTGCAGGTGAAAAAATATTGACCCAAAACCAACTATACGGAACAACAGATGAATTAATTCAAACACAATTAAAAGCATTCGGGATTGATAACGTGCGCTCTGATATGAATGACCTGAATAAAGTGGAAAACATTTTAAAAAAGGATAAAAAGATCAGGTTGATCTATATTGAAACACCATCGAACCCGACACTGGAAGTTTTCGATATTCATGCGTTAGCAAAACTTGTCGGAAAATTTAAGATCAAACTTGCTGTTGATAATACATTCTCTTCACCTTATTGTCAGCAACCATTAAAATCAGGTGCTGATCTTTCCATTCATTCAGCGACAAAATATATCAACGGACATGGCAGCGGATTGGGTGGAATAATTATCGGCAGGGATGAAACATTTATGAAAGAAAATGTATGGCCACGGGTGAAATTGCTCGGTTCAAATTCAAATGCTTTTGATGCATGGCTTATCCTCCAGGGATTAAAAACATTGGAAATAAGAATGCAACGGCATTGTTCGAATGCAAAAAAAGTTGCAGCATTTTTAAATGGCCATAAAAAAGTATCGCAGGTAAATTATTGTGGCTCAAAAGATCATCCCCAGCATAAAATAATTAAAAAACAAATGAATGATCACAGTGGAATGCTGAGTTTCGAATTAAAAGGCGGATTAAAAGTGGGAATTCAACTGATGAATAAAGTAAAGCTATGTAAAATGATCACCACCCTGGGCACCCTCGATACATTAATTCAACACCCTGCCAGTATGACCCATGTGAATGTGCCGCGGGAAAGGAGAATAGCCGGCG
This sequence comes from Chitinophagales bacterium, assembly GCA_044448625.1. Classification (GTDB taxonomy): domain Bacteria; phylum Bacteroidota; class Bacteroidia; order Chitinophagales; family BACL12; genus UBA7236. The sequence goes on from JBIOHA010000344.1 coordinate 1,172, forward strand.
GAATCACCGACGGGCTGGTGAGGCTCAGCGTGGGCATTGAAAATGTTGAAGATATTATTTCCGACCTTGAGCAGGGTATGAAGTGAACATGAAATTAGCAGATTAGCAAATGGGGTTCCCGATCCCATTAATTGAAGTCGGCGGTTTAATTGGTACATTTTCAAATTCTTAGTGTATTCTTTGTGCCTTTGAATCTTTGTGGCCAAGGCTGTTCCGCGAGTTTATGAGCATCCCGGCTTATTGGTAATTATATCTTTCAAACATTCAACAAACAGATCGCTGTCATTTAAACTTTCAACCAGCTGAATTTTTTCGCCACCCATTTTCCGGAATGCTATATTGTATTCTTCTCCGATCTCATAAATGGTTTCGAGGCAATCGGCAACAAATGAAGGACTGAAAGCCAATATTTTTTTTATTCCTTTATTCGCGAGGTTTTCAATCTCAACATCTGAATAGGGTTTTATCCAGGGCGTTTTTCCCAGCCTGCTTTGAAAGGCAACGGTATATTTCTCCTGAGGGATATTTAATTCGTGCGCAATTGATCGGGCTGTGGCGAAACATTGTGACCGGTAGCATAAATAATTTTTTTCATGCAGGGTATCGCAGCAAAATTCGGTGAGGCAATTATTTTCGGGACAGGTTTTTAAGATCTGCCGTTCAGGCACGCCATGAAAACTGAATAAAATATGATCGTAATTTTCAGGGTTGTATTTTTTTCCATGCTCAGCAAATGCTTTTATAAACAACGGGTTGTCAAAAAATGGCCCGGTAAAATGGATGGCTGGAATTGCCTGGTGGTTTTTTATAATCGACATTACTTTTTGAATAACGGACCCATTGCTGGCTGATGCATATTGAGGAAAGAGCGGAACCACAATAATTTCACGACAGCTTCTTTCCATCAATTTTTGAATCCCTGCATTTATTGACGGATGCTGATAGCGCATGGCAAGTTCCACCGCATAATTATCACCTAATTTCAGCTGGAGTTTATTTTTAAGCAGCCTGCTGTAGATCAGGAGTGGAGATCCCTCTGGCCGCCATATTTTTTCATAAAGTTTGGCGCTCTTCGGTGCCCTGAACGGAGCGATAATCCCCCTCACCAGTAAATTACGCTGAAACGGTGGAATATCGATCACCCGCTCGTCCAATAAAAATTCTTTCAAATATTTTCGAACATCAGGCACAGCGGGCGAATCAGGTGTGCCGAGGTTTACCAATAAAATTCCCGTAGTTTGCTGCACTGATCAGAATAAATTAAATCAGGCCCAAAATTACACTACGAAATATTCTTAGCCCAACCCTATCCATTCTTAACCACCCTGATATTGGGAATTAACCCCAATTTTCACCCGGAATGAAATAAAACTTTTTGCCTACTTTTGCATCACAAAATCATTGCAATGGACAATACGCAAACAAGCAGCACACAACCCAGAAAGTGGA
>JBIOHA010000345.1:0-2593 GCA_044448625.1 Chitinophagales bacterium
ATATAGATCCAAAATCAGTTTTTAATTCAACGATATACATTCCGGAGTTAGCTTGTGCGCCATCCCAGTTTGTAGAATAGTAACCTTCAGTTTTGCTGTCATTAACAAGCGTAGTGATCAATTGACCAACATGGTTGTAGATATTGATCTCAACTTTTGTATTTTCAACAAGCTGATAATTGATGCTGAAATTATTTTCACCATAATTAGCAACTGATAAAGTTTCAACTTCGAAAAGATCACCGAAAGTAGTTCCACCAGGAATTGACTGGAGCTGAACAACAGGCTTGAGAGAAATTGATTCATCAGAAGACATAGGTCCGATTGGATCAACATCACCACCAAGTTTCAATGGGCAATGTCCCTGAGTATAAGTGGTAGATCCTGTTCCTGAAGAAAGCGGTCCGCCGAAGCAATAAGATGTCCAGCTGAAGTTGATTGTTCCTCCACCATAAGATGTAGATGTGTACGTGAAATAATCAACATAAAAAGTACAACCATCAGGGGCTGTGTTTGTGAAGGTGATTGACCATGTATCAGAAGCTTTGTCATAATAACCTGATACTGCCCAGTCATAACCTGTTAATACATCAGCAGTACCTTCTAATTCCCAATAACCGGGAGCTGTTCTGGTAGCACTAACGTCAGCAACGTATCCGAATGCATCTGTAAAACAAAATGCTTCGATACCGGCGTTTACTTGAGTCAAGCTCATCAAACCGATGGCGACCACGAGGACTTGTAATTTTTTTCTCATTTTTTATGTGTTTAAGTGAATTAATTTTGCTCTAAATAAATAATTTGAATTGACAATTCCAAATAAAAACAGCTTTAATTTTCGGTATTACCTGTATTCAGCTAATGCAAATGGAATGGAGAGGAAATCTATTTTATAGATTATTTTTATATTGTTAATGAAGTGATAATATAAAGTTATTGCAACCTCAAAATAAGCATGATTGCAACCAAAGGGAGGTAGAATAATAATAAGATGAATGGGATGCTTGATTAGTTGCACCGGAAAACCAAAAAACCGAGAGCACCCTGCAATTATTCTATGATCACAAACCGGCCCTGTTTAACATCGCCTGTTGAAGCATCTTTCACACTGAATAAGTAAACTCCCTGGGTAATTGTTTGCTTGCTGTCGCTCAATATATCCCAGGCATGTTCGCCACCAGAAAATATTCTTGTTGATGCATCGCCACCGTACGTTTCAAACCAACCGATATCACTTCCATTATATCCGGCATCATGTTTTAATGTTGCAACAACATCGCCTGCTAATGTAAAAATGGTAATATCGCAGGCTGCGGGTAAATTGTAAAAAATAATTTTTCTCGTGGTAGTTGTATTTCCATCCCAGGCACCGTTTATCCGATATGGGTTGGGGTATACACCAATCGCAATATCAGAATTTATTTCCTGCGGATTTGTACCGGGAAAAACGCGGATCGCATTTTCAATATAAGATGATTCGAGGCTTTCTATATTTAATGTTTCATCACCACTGTCGAATGCAGTAACAATAATTAAATACTGCCATCCATTTAATAAATTGTCGAGTGTGAATTTATAGTAAAAAGTATCTTCATCAAAAATTACAGGTGCCGGCAATTTAATTGTAGCAAACCCGTTGTTGAAGCCGATATTATTTCCAGGCAAATCCCATTGTGCAATAAGATTTGCATCGCCGATCATATTCAGGTTAAAATCATCGCCGGTTTTTGTCCGATAGATACGGTATCCTTCAAAATCCATTTCTTTTGATATCGGATCAATAGAAAATTCTGCTTTGTTGTCCCAGTAAATTTCAACCTTTTGATCGCTTACAACAACTTTTACCGAAGGTGTTGCAGGTGGTTCAGGCAAAATATATCTGTCGAGTAAGTCATCACCATCGAGATCCTCACCTGAATCCAAAATTCCATTTTCATTTTGATCTTCCCCCAAATATGTTCTTTTCGACCAACTGAGATGATCAATTAATTCAACCTGAGCAGCGGCTACATCTTTTTCTGCTCCTGTAGTTCCACCTACATCAATTTGCTTAGCGCAAACAATTCCGAAAATAATATGAAATGTTTCACCCGGGGCAACACTCATCATCGGCCCTGCAGAAATTAAATTTGTTAAGCCTCCGGTTGTAGAAGGATCATGCAAAAATTCGGCAATACCGGGATCGATATAATTTAATCCGATGCGCAATTTATCATAGCGTTCAACATCATTTGCCGGAGCGTTGTAAGGTGGGGTTGCCGTAGAATTAAATATCCAGAAATTACTGTTCACATCTGCTGCCGGATATCCCGCAGCAATGAGATTAATATTATTGTTTGGATGAATGAACTGGTCTCTCCATTCAATTCCTAAAAATTGCATGGCGCCGTATGAATTTGTAAAACCTGGATCGCCATCAACATCAAAAGCATAATTGGTAACCATCGAATCGAGATAACCATAACCGCCGTGACTAAAAAACGCAGACCCGAAATCAGTAGAAACATTTACATTGCGCACCACCATATCGTTCCATAATCCGCACCATACACTATCCCATGTATTGATCGAATTATTAGTAATGGCATAATTA
>JBIOHA010000346.1:0-2581 GCA_044448625.1 Chitinophagales bacterium
GCGCTATCCTGAATACGAATTGCACGACGCAGTTCATGATATGTTTCTGATTCATCAACATGGAAATCACGTAAAAATCCATTGGCTACATAGAGGTCTTTCCATCCGTCGTTGTCGAAATCAGTAAAGAATGTTGTCCAGCTCCAGTCGGTGGTTGAAACATTTGATGTTCTTGATATTTCTGAAAATGTTCCATCGCCGTTATTCATTTGAAGTGAATTTGAACGGTTCTGGTAACCATAACCGGCATTCAATAAAATGCGCATCACTTCTACCTGGCTGGAAAGCATAAATGTTTTATAGGTATAATTATCTTCCATATCCATATCAACAACAAACATGTCGAGCATGCCGTCATTATTAAAATCGGAAATGTCGGCACCCATCGAATTAATGGAAGTTTTTTTAATTGCTTTTAATGATTCATCTCTGAATGTTCCGTCGCCATTATTAATATAAACAAAATCATACATTGCGTAATCGTTGGCAACAAAAACATCAAGAAATCCATCATTGTTTACATCACCAACAGTTGCACTTAATCCGTAGCCATGATTATTAACTCCCACCTTCATATGCGATTCGGTGAATGTATTATCTCCGTTATTGATATAAAACAGGTTGCTTGCATTTTTGCCCTGCTCTATCTTTTGGAAATATTTTGTTTTATTCTTATCGATGAAATCAACAGGATGTGTTGCTAAATACATATCAAGGTCGCCATCGTTATCATAATCAAAAAAGTTGGCATGTGTTGAATACACTTTTGCATCGAGGCCAAACTCTTTTGTTTTTTCTGTGAACGTTGCATCGCCATTGTTGATCCATAATTGATTTGTTCTTTTTTCGGCATCATCCCAACGGCTCATACAGATATAAATATCGAGGTCGTTATCACCATCAACGTCAACCATTGAAGCACCATAAGGCCATTTTTCTTTACTATAAGTAATACCGGACTGCTGAGTATAATCTTCAAATTTTAAATTGCCCTTATTAATAAAGAGTTTATTTGCAACGGTGTTTCCCGTAAAAAACAGGTCAGGAAGATTGTCATTATTTACATCACCAACACATACTCCACCACCGTTATAAATATAACTGTATCTCCACCAGTTCACCTGATAATTTTCTGTAAGGTCATTTACGAAATTGAGCCCAGTAGATTTATCAGTCAGAATGTCGAACAGTTTTCCGGAGTTACCATCCAATGTAACTTCACGGTTAACATCAATGATTGCACCTCCGCGGGTATCAGTATCTCCACCTGAAAATAATTTGCAGGATGAGAACGAAACCGCAATGGAAGCAAATGATAAAATTAAAATTGATCTTGTTTTCATAATATGCTAAGTTGTGTGTGTCTATTTTATTTTATCGATGAAATCTGATTGCCGTAAACGATTCTTGATTTACCTGCATTATCAAATACGGTAACCTTTGACATTTGATCGGTAATAATTATAGCTTTAGTGCTCTGGCTTAAATAACCTGAGCCTGTATAAAATTCCTGGCGACGTGTTTTCCCGTCGGTATAAGAAATTTCAGCATAATTATCAGCAGGTGTCAATGCTATTGTTTTTGAATTATTTAAACTGAACACCTGCATTCTGCCATTGCTGTTTGTTGTGATAACTGATGGCGTATTGCCAATATTAATAAGCGCAAGTCCTTTTGCATTGAGGGCTGAATAAAATCCTGAAAAGCGTGCATGCAATGCTTTGAATGTACCATCACCATTTCCAAGCAGCACATTTCCGATACCGGCATCCTGAGTATTTGTTTCAATTTCAGTTTCATAATAATTACCATGAGAAACAATATCAAGGTTGCCGTCATTATTTACATCCATTGTTACAATTCCGAATGTGGATGAGATCTGAGCATCGTTAGGCAATTTGCGCACAGCAAATTTATTGTTGCCTAAATTTTCAATATAGGATGTATAGAAAGTATTTGCTTTATAATGGAGCTTGGAATTTTCCATTCTCTTTTTACCATAAAAATCCCAAACCTCTGCCTGGCCATATGAATGCCAGTCAGGAAATATGGTTTCTATATCCTTTATCTGCTCGATCATTCTTTCACGGGTTTTTTCAGGATATAATTTATCTTTTTGCCAGTAACCCATAATTATATCATGTGTTCCATTGTTATCGTAATCATCATAAAATAATTCAATAGGTTTTTCTCTGGGGCAGTATTTTAAATTGATACCAAAGTTTCCGGCAACATAATCGATATCGCCATCGTTATCGAAATCACCCGCATTTAAACTATTCCACCATCCGGTTGATTCAGACAACCCGGACTGCTGAGTAATATTTTTTAGTTTACCATTATTATTTTCAAATACAGTGATAGGCATCCATTCGCCTGTTAGTACGAGATCGTAGTCGCCGTCATTATTATAATCGGTCCATAATGCTGCACAAACCAAACCGATCTCGTTTAATTCAGGAGCCATGGTTTTTGTAATATCAGTAAATTTTCCTTTATTGTTTTGCAGAATATAACTGCTGGTTGGATAAGGATAATTTCCGGGTATCATTCTTCCGCCTACAAATAAATCCTGGTCACC
>JBIOHA010000347.1:0-2573 GCA_044448625.1 Chitinophagales bacterium
ATCTCTATGCACAAACTCAGCCGTTATACAGCCAGTATCATTTAAATCAGCTTGCATTTAATCCAGCTTATGCAGGAAGCAAAAATGCATTGGAAACAAATTTCTTTTTACACAGGCAAACGGTAAAAATAAAAGGAGCACCATCTACCGAAGCATTTACAATTCACGCACCTGTTGCAAACGATAAAGTAGGACTTGGGCTAAAAGTTTACCACGATAAATACGGAGTTACCAATACCACTTATATCGGATTGGATTATGCCTATAGAGTGCATATCAACTCCAATCTCAATGCATCATTCGGCCTTGAAGCAAGCCTCGCCAATTACTCAATAAATTATGATGAGCTTGATGCGTTTATTGACGGCGACCCTGCGTTTACAGGAACATCAGACAGCTATTTCAGCCCTAATTTTGGCGCCGGATTTTATTTGAACAGCGATAAGTTCTATTTCGGAATGTCATCTATTTCTTTATTAGGGGTGAATGATGTAACATCAACAGCAGCAGATTCTGCCTATGATGAAACATTTGAACAAACAAAACATTTTTATGCAACAGCAGGCGCAATGTTAGATGTGGGTGAAAATTTTTCGGTCAAACCGGATATACTATTTAAGTCGGTGAATTTTACTCCCGCACAGATCGACATTAATTTGAGTTTGATATTTTATAATAGTTTGCTTGTGGGCGCCGGCTATCGCACAAATAAAAGCTATACCCTTGTAGCAGAATATATGATCGAGATTGAAAACACCCTATTTTCACACGAAGCAGGGCTCGGATATTCTTTTAATTCGATGACCGGCTTTGAATCATCCTTCCTTGGTCCGTCGCACGAAATATTTCTTATTTACCGTTTTAATAAGCACAACACAAATATTAAAAACCCAAGGTTTTTCTGAAACAGGATATTATGAATGGACTGAAGATATTTTTTTTATTTATTTGTTTCGCTTCAATAGAAATTTGCAGTGCCCAGGAAAATTTTCTGAAACGTGCCGACAAATTATATGATCGTGAAGTGTATAATGAAGCTGCTGAAATTTACCGCACCTATTTGCAGCAAACATATGATTTTGATGTTAATTATAAACTTGCTGAATGTTATCGTCATTTAAATTTGACAAGGGAGGCCGCATTTTGGTATGAAATTATTGCTCAGCAAAAACCAGATGATCCCGATATTTTGTTGAATTATGCAAATCTTCTTAAATCAAATGGCAAGTACAGATCTGCAAAGCAATACTATCTTAAATATGCAGCTTTTGAGGATGATGGATATTATCTTGCTTCAACCTGCGACTGGGCTTTATCCAATTTAACAAAGCAAACAGATTATTTTCTTGATACGATAAATATCAATACTTCCGGCTCGGAAATGACACCGACTTTTTTTAAGAAGGGATTTATTTTCGCCGGACCTGGAGAAAAAGCAGATCCAAATACCGGGCTCAATTATTATGATCTTTATTTTGCCGACTTAAAAAATGATACTACGTGGGCATTTAAACCGCTCGCAGATGAAATTAATTCAGACCTGCACGAAGCTTCACCATGTTATAGCCCGAACGCAAAGGTGCTTTATTTTACGAGAAATAATCACGTTCGCAGCAGGACCATTAAATCAAAGGATGGCGAAGTGAAACTGGAACTTTATTTTTCAACTTATAAAGACAATAAATTTTCAACGCCTCGTCCATCATTAATAAATTCAAAATCATATTCCATTGGCCAACCGGCATTATCGCCTGATGGAACGATATTGATCTTTGCTTCCGATCGTCCAGGTGGTTATGGTGGAATTGATCTTTACTATACAATTAAAAAATCTACAGGGTGGAGCGGAATTAAAAACCTGGGTCCAACAATAAATACCGGTGGTGATGAATTATTTCCATCGATGGACAGTGAAGGAACATTATATTATTCTTCCAACTGGCTCGCGGGTTTTGGCGGGCTCGATGTTTTTGAATCAAAACGTGAAGGCGATCATTGGACAGCACCGGTTAATCTCGGACTGCCTGTAAATTCATCGTTCGATGATTTTGGATTTATAATAAATAACGGTTCAGGGTTCGTTACTTCTAACAGGCCGGGTGGTAAAGGTTCAGATGATATTTATTCTGTTGCAAAGTTGAAGGCAATTACCACATTGTATGTGCACGATACGAATTTAAAACCCGTTTATAAAGCGAAATTATCTTTTGTTGAAAATCCCAAAACGCAAAACATAGGTGAAACTGATGTTAACGGCATTGTTGATGTTTCGACAATTACCGGTGCTTCAACTTCAATCAGGATAATTAAAGAAGGATTTTTGGAAAAGGTGATCAATAATTTAGGAAGTTACAGGTCCAGCAATGGAACGCTCCCGGTAGAACTTCAACCTCTTTTGGGAAATAATGAAAAAAATCCCACACAGGAAAATGAATCATCAGGTACAGAATAATGAGTTTTATTTCCGAAGAGCATATGCAACTAATTTAAATCACAGGTTCTTTCCCTGGCAATTATTTTTTATTAATACTCATGCAAAAAAAACCTACAATTTTAGTTACCAATGATGATGG
>JBIOHA010000348.1:0-2573 GCA_044448625.1 Chitinophagales bacterium
ATATTATTGTGTGGTGAGTGATCGCGACAATTATGTTACGCTGATCACCATTAAACAATAGGATTTATTTTGATACGGAAGACTTTATTGCTTTTTGATATCTGTTACCTTCATTAAAAATCAGTTAATGTACCTACCTTTGCGTATACAACTAAATTATTATTATGAAACGCAAAGCATCAGCCGTTTGGAATGGATCAGGTAAAGATGGTTCAGGAAATATCAGCACCGAAACAGGAGTTTTAAGCGAAGAAAAATATTCTTTTTCTTCCCGGTTTGCCGATGGCAAGGGTACTAATCCTGAAGAATTGGTTGCCGCTGCACATGCCGGTTGCTTCAGCATGAAACTCAGTTTTGTTCTTGGTTCGAAAAACCTCACCCCCGACACGATAAACACAACATGCTATATCACTATTGAGGATGAAACAATAACCGGTTCCCACCTTGAAGTAAAGGCAAAAGTTCCGGGAGCATCACCCGAAGATTTTGCCGATGCTGCTGAAGAAGCAAAAAACGAATGCCCGATATCAAGGTTGCTCAACACAAAAATTACCGTGACCGCTGAATTAATTGGCTAATTATTTTAACTTTCTGACTTAATAATTTCATCCCTCTACTACTATATGCAAATCACAATTTTTGGAGCAGGTAATGTCGGCCTCGCAGCAGGAACAAAATGGAAAGAAAAGGGCCATGATGTAACATTTGGTGTTCGTGACCCGCAAAGCCAGAAGGCATGGAATGCAATAAGCATTGGCGCAAAAGTGACAACCTTTCAGGAAGCCGCAGTAAATGCCGAGGTCGTACTCATTGCAATTCCCTTTAGCATTGCCGACGAGGTGATCAAAAGCGTTGATATCGATTGGGAAGGCAAAGTGATCATTGACGCAACAAATCCCATCACGGCAACCACTGAACCTTTTGAGTCGGCAGCAGAGGCAATTACTGCATGGACCGGAAATGGAGATGTAGTAAAAGCATTTAATACAACCGGCGTTGGAAATATGATCAACCCTGAGTACGGGGGTAAAGCAATTGAAACATTTATTTGCGGCGATGAGCCCAATTCAAAAAAAATAGTTACAACGCTTGCAGCAGATCTTGGGTTTAGTGTAATTGATGTAGGCGGACTTGAAAATGCCATCATGCTCGAAAACCTTGCCCGGTTATGGGTAACCATGGCTTATAAATTAGGCAAGGGACCTAATTTCGCTTTTACGATCGTCCAGCGTTGAGGAATTTATTATTTCTGAGAAATTTTTAGTTTTACTTATAGGCTTTTCTCCAAATTATCAATCCGAAAATTAAAGCGGCGAACCATAATATCACCTCAATTAAAATTGGATTACTGTTATAACCAAATAATCCTTTAAAGAAAGATCCTACATTTCCATTGTCGTTTAAATGGTGAATATAAAATTCACCTTCCTGTTTGTACCAGAATTTTGAGGGATGATCATCAGAAGTTTTTGGAGGGAAAATATTGTATACATATTCTTCTTCGCTCATTTCCTCCATCAGTTCTTTTTGTTCTTCTGATAATGCGTCATTTGAAGAAATGGTTTGTTCCTGATTTTCTATTGCAAGTTCTATATGTTCCTTGTATTCGGCATACTCATGAAGCTCGTGTGTTCCGTATGCGATCATCCCAGCAGCGAAAAATACAAGCAGCAGCGATGTATATTTAAAAAATGGACGCAATTGAATTTTTTTACCCTGCACAACTATCAGGTACCCGATCAGTACGGCTAGAATAATTCCTCCAAAAAAACCGACAAATGAAAAATCACTGTCTATGCTTGTGCTTGCCACAAGGAATAATGCAGTTTCAAAACCTTCACGCAATATTGCGAAAAATACCATTAGAAAAATCCCCCACTTCCCCCTTTCACTTAAAGCCAAATTAGTTTGATCGGTAATTGCCTGCCTGCTGGTTAATGTTTTGCTCATCCAGAAAATAACATAAAATAACAAGCCGGCAGTGATATACATGAATAAACTCTCGAGCAAAGCTTTAATCCCGTCGCCTGCTTCTTCCAAAATATTATAAAGTAAAACTCCAAGCAATGCCGAAGCAACAACAGCAGAGATCACACTCATCCATAACATCCTTTTTTGTGCATGAAAATTATTTCTATCCAGAACGGCATAAATGATCCCAACGATAAGGGCGGCTTCCAAACATTCACGAAATGCGATAAGAAATTCGTTCATAATTCTTAATTCTTGTTAATTATTTTGAACCTGTCTAAATTTATACAAACTTACTACACTACCTTTGATGTTTAAGGGGTTATTAACAAGCGTCGGGGATAATACCTTTATTTAGGTATGATCAAAATTTGGTCGTCCGTTTTACATGGTTATATCTGCAGATGTAGTTATTTTGTGCAAATTTTAAATTTAGATCGTGAATAACAAAAGATATTTATTACCCCTTGCATTTGCCCTGGTGCTGGCAGTTGGAGTAATGATCGGGGTAAAAATTTCGCCTTTTTCTTCAGGCAAACCATCCTATACTGCAAAAGGATATTCAACTAGCAGGATAAATGATATTTTAAATTTTATCAGCA
>JBIOHA010000349.1:0-2563 GCA_044448625.1 Chitinophagales bacterium
ATAAAAACTTTCAACAATGGTAGTTGCCTGGCCCGTTGCATAAACAAAGGTGGAAGAAAAATCCCAACGTTCATTTAAATTATAAATAGCTACAATTTCAAGATCGTGCACGCGATCATATTTTGTTGGAAACCAGTTGTCGCCGGTTTGCAGATCATCAAATTGCCTTTCTGTTTTCGACAATGTATAACCTACCCAGCCATTAAATTTTCCCTTTGATTTTTTAATAAATAATTCAGCCCCATAACTTCTTCCTCTTCCAAAAACAAAATTCTCTTCGATATCGATACCAAGTTCCGGAACATAGCCATCGGCAAATTCAATTTGATTTTGGAGATCTTTATAATACACCTCCACACTTGTTTCATAACTATTGTCTTTAAAATTTCTGAAATATCCCAATGAATATTGAATGCCGATCTGCGGTTTAACTTTTTTAGAGCTGGGTATCCACAAGTCGGTAGGCAGTGTGCTGGTGCTGCTGCTCACAAGATGAATATACTGGTTGTTAAAAGTAATTCCCGCTTTAATGGAAGAATATTCATTAACAATGAACCTTGCATTAAATCTCGGCTCAAACCCGAAATAATCAGCGATCGGCTTGCCTGGTTCATAATAAACGGTATCAACAACGGTTTGATCATCGGGATCAAAAATGATATCGTTATAGGGACCGATCTGTTGAAAATAACTTCCCCTGAAACCGATATTTATTTTAAGCAATGGTGTAATATCAAATTCATCCTGGATATATATTCCAAGTTCATGCGCATATTTTCTGCTCAATGTGTCGGTGGAGAAACTTACCTCGTCAAAATTTCCCTGTGCCGAATATGGAATGAAGGTATGATAAACATAATTTGCTCCGTATTTTATATTATGGTTGTCGCCGGGATAATAATCAAAGTCAATTTTTCCATTCCAGTCCTTTATACCGGAAAACAAATTGAAGTTAAAATCCTGAAAGGCGCTCTCTACAGAAAAATCGAAACTATTATAAATGGCGCTCACATTCATAAACAGTTTATTGCTGAATAAATGATTCCATCTTAATGTTCCCGTAGCATTTCCCCAGGGCACTGTAACATTCAGCGTGTTATCGGGAGCTTTGTATTTAAAAATATCCTGACCGAAATATCCGCTGGCAAACAACCGGTTCTTATCATCGAATTTATAGTTGATCTTGGTATTCAAATCATAAAAAAAATATCCATTCCCTTCAAAATCACCTCCTTTTAAAATTGGACTCAGCAAAGCATCGATATAAGTTCTTCTTGCAGACACAATAAAAGAGCTTTTATCTTTAACGATAGGCCCTTGTAATGTTAACCTGGAAGCGATCAATCCAATTCCACCTTCTAATTGATATTCCTGGTTATTGCCTTCCTTCATCTGAACATCAACCACCGAGCTGAGCCTTCCGCCATATTGCGATGGCATTCCCCCTTTTATTAATGTAACATTTTTTATTGCATCGGAATTAAACACGCTGAAAAATCCAAAAAGGTGGCCGGTATTATACACCACAGCTTCATCCAATAAAATTAAATTCTGATCAGGGCCACCACCGCGAACATAAAACCCTGTATTACCCTCTCCTGCTCCACCAACTCCCGGTAATAACTGAATGGTTTTTAATATATCCACTTCACCAAATAAAACCGGGATGGTTTTAATCTGTTCAATATCCAATTCTATTTTACCCATATCCGTGCTTTGGATATTATTATCCTCCCGCTCGGCTTTGATCTCAAGCGTTTCTAATTCCTGACCTGGTGCGAGCAGTACGTTTAACCTGACATCTGTATTCAAATTAATATGCTCGACCCGGGATTCATATCCGATATAGGAAATGGCAACGTCGTATACACCTGCTGGGATGGTGATCGAGAAAAATCCGTAAACATTTGTATTTGTGCCTTTGGAATAATCGTTTTGGATATAAACACTGGCGCCGATCAAATCTTCGCCGGTTGAAGCATCTTTCACATATCCGCTTACTGTATATTTTGCTTGTGAAAACAGGATGACCGGGGAAATAACCATCAACAGAAGAACAAGGCGTTTTTTCATTTATCTCGCTTAAAACATTGCAAAGTAAATAAGTGTTAAGGCGGGAATGAAATTTTTTCGATGAACAGGCAGAAAATTTCTATGAATGAGCCCTCCAGATCAGGAAATATAAGATATCACGTTCAGCTCCATTATTGAGGATATAAAAATTCGCCGCAGAATTATTGCAAATGAAATAATTTCTTCTGCAATAACCTGCGGCTACTAAAAACCTGAAACCAAAAACTACTCCTCTTATTTTTAATATGGAATATTTACAACACCGAGGTCAGTAATTACTCCAACATTTACATTTACATCATAAATTGTATAATCAGCAAAACCGGGTGCAGGTTCGAAAACAACATCATATGTACCCTGTGATAATCCGCCAATATAAAATGCGCCATCAAAAGCCACAGGCGAACCTACTGTATCATCACCTGCAATTGCAGCAACATATGTTGCGCCATCAAAGGGCATAACAACACCGGCTATTGCACCGGTTTCG
>JBIOHA010000350.1:0-2545 GCA_044448625.1 Chitinophagales bacterium
ACGACCTGGGTTTGTCGGTTGCATTAGGTGGGTGTGGAGTTACCCTCGAGCAATTAACAAGTTTATATTCTGCATTTGCGAACCAGGGAAATTATAAACGGATAAAATGGCTGCAGAACGATAATGATACTGCTTCAACAAATATCATCACTGCATCTGCTGCATTTATGACGACAGAAATTCTCACGCAATTAACCCGGCCTGATCTTCCCAATTATTATCAAAATGCGAAGAATGTACCATTGATCGCGTGGAAAACAGGAACATCATATGGGAGAAAAGATGCCTGGTCCATCGGTTATAACAATAATTATACAATTGGAGTTTGGGTTGGTAATTTTTCAGGGAAAGGGGTACCTGAATTGTCAGGAGCAAATGTTGCCACTCCCCTTTTATTTAATTTATTCAATGCCATTGAAACAGAAAATAATAAAGAGTGGAATAAAATGCCTGAACAGGTTGATTTCAGGTTCGTTTGTTCGGAGTCAGGGAAAAATCCCAATGATTTTTGTCAGAATGTGGTGATTGATTATTTTATTCCCGGGGTTTCAAAAAATGAAATATGCGATCATCTTATTGATATAAAAATTTCGGAAGATGAACAATATACTTATTGCACTACTTGTGCACCTGAAACAGGATTCATGCAAAAATATTTTCAGAATTATTCTCCGGAGATCATAAGCTGGATGCAGTCAAAAAATATCCCGATGGATAATATCCCACCACATAATCCGGATTGCGAAAGAATATTTACCGAAAATGCGCCAAGTATTAGTTCACCTATTAATAACCTGGAATATTTTATCGACAAACTTGATAAGCAAAAATTAATGCTGTCAGCAAATGTTGCTGCTGATGTAAAGTCGGTTATCTGGTATGTGAATGATAAATTACTCGCCAAAACCGATTCAAAGTCGCCGGTATTTTATGAACCTGAAGAGGGAAAAATAAAGATCAGCTGCAGCGATGATAAAGGAAGGAACACGGATATTAATATTAAGGTGGTTTATTTTTGAACGACCGATAACGGCCGAAACTGGATGCTGGATGCTGGATGCTGAAAACTGATACCTGATACTTGATACTTGATTCCTGATACCTGATACTTGATACCTGATACCAGAAAAAAAAAAGCCCCTCCAACTGGAAGGGCCCTTCTATATAAATTTAATCGATAATTAAAAATCAAACCAAACCGGGGTAAGTACGTCGCCAGTAACCTGTGCATTTGAATTATATAAACGCTCATCAATGCAGGTAGGGAACCGCACTGGAATAGCATCAATAATTGCATCAGGGTTAGGAATAAGTACAGGTAAATCTGTTCTTCTCCAATCTGACCAAACCTCGCACTGGGTAAACATGGCTATATATTTTTGATTCATGATCATTTCCATGGATATTGTACCAGCGGTAGCGTTAGCATTTGCAATTTCATAAGCTGATCCAGCTGCATTGGTTGTTGCAAGAAGATTTGATTTAATTGCATCATTATAAGCTGCTGCTGCTCCGGTTGCATCACCTAATCTCATTGAAGCTTCAGCCTGAATGAACAACATTTCATAATGTGTAAGCAGCGGAAGCGGGTTTGCATCAGTTGAATAAAGCGGACCAGTATTGGAAGCGTTAGGATCAACACCATTTTTCGGAACACCAGAATATCCACCACCAACATCAGTTGTTGCGTAAAAAGGCAAACGTGGGTCTTCAGTTGTTTCAAGGATGTCGATGAAATACTCACCCATTTTAATATAATTCGCCCTGGTAGTATTGAATGAAGCCCAAGGGTTTAATTCGTTACCGTTAATTCCAAAAATTGCCATAGTATTATCGGCATTGGAAGAAACTCCAGAAGCTGCAATATAAGCCAATGCGTCAGTTGCTGAACCTGTAGGATTTCTTTCACTCGTACGGTTAGCGTATCTGGCTTTAAGCATGTATGCTGCTTTTATCCAAAGGGTCACATCTCCCTGGTGAATAATATCATCTTCAGCTGGAATAAATGCATTGGCTTCCAATGGTGCTGAAAGGTCGGTAATGGCACCATCCAATTGAGATTGCATAGCAGCATAAATTGACTCTTGCGTGTCGTAGCCAGGATTCAATGCGTCAGTTTCACCTGTCAAGCCATTCAATGCCTGAGAATAAGGAACATCACCCCAGAAGTCAGTGGTGAGGCCTATGGTCAAACATTTTACCACTGTTGCTATTCCCCTGTAATAAGGATTTTCGCCTCCGGCAACATTGATCAGTTCCTGTTGATTAACGAGCGCATCAGCATAAGCTGTTTTCCATTCGTTGATATTGCTTTGCTCGGTGATCTTATAATCACGGATATCGATCATCTGGAAATCATTTCCTGCTGATTGCTGCGTAAGTATTGAAGCTGTTCTTGCCAATTGACCGGTATAGAGGGTTTGCATTGCAACCTCCGATACCGTTAATAGCAATGCCGGTGTAACTTCGGTAGGAGAATTCGGTGAGTCGGAAACCTCATCGATCCATCCTGAACATCCTGCACTAAACAGGATCACCGGTATAG
>JBIOHA010000351.1:0-2545 GCA_044448625.1 Chitinophagales bacterium
AACCAGAAATTCCACCTGGATTCAACTTATACCAATGCAAATGGAGACCTGTTCACACCCACGTTATTTAAATACTTTGTATCTAATATTCGCCTGATCAGATCAGACAATACGGAGTATGCAATTGATGATTCTTATGATAATTCTTACTTCTTGGTGAACCAGGATGATGAAGAATCTATGACTTTGGATATGGACACTTTAAGTGCAGGAAATTATAAGGCAATTAAGTTTTTGCTGGGTGTTGACAGTACGCACAATGTTAGTGGTGCCCAATCAGGCGCATTAGCACCTACAAATGGAATGTTCTGGGATTGGAATACAGGTTATATCTTCCTGAAGCTGGAAGGTAGTTCACCGGTAATTCCAACACCTGCACAAACTTTCACTTATCACATCGGAGGTTTTGCAGCACCCAATAATAACCTGAAGGAAATTTACCTGGAATTTGATGGTGATAATTTACCACTTGCAAATAATACTCATCCCGAATTGCATCTTGTGATTGATGTCCTTGAAATATTAAAGAACCCAACCACAATAAATATGGCAACATTTCCGACAGGTATCATGTCGGCCAATGCCAATGCGGCAATTATTGCAAATAATTATGCCGATATGTTCACATACGATCATATTCATGCCGACTAATTTTTGAAAAAGCGTTTATGCCGAACATTTAGTATTGCATAACGCGCAACCACACAAATCATGAAGAGAATTTATCTATTGGTTGTGTTATTGTTTTCATATGTCGGTGTGATGTCATGTGATTTCTGTAACTGCTACCTGGGGCTTGACCCGGGTTACAACAAAAACACTATAGGGTTAAGAGCCAACTGGCGCACTGCTGAATGGACACCACCGGTTTCGGGATTGAGATTGGCTCATAATGGACACGGTGTTGAAGGTACTATGGGACATGAAACCCTGCAGGAATCATTTATTACTGGTGAATTATTTGTTAAGTATTCACCAATTCCGAAACTGAGAGTCTACGCTACTTTACCATACGCATTTAATACACTGGAGTATGATGGGGTAACAGAATCGAGAAATGCATTGTCTGATTTGTCATTGATGGCCATGTACCAGTTGGCTAACACTATGGCTCACGATTCTGCAAAAGTGCGACACCGGTTATTTGCAGGACTTGGTGTTAAATTTCCAACCGGTAAATCGGAAGGTGCCTCAGATGTAGATATCCCAATGGCTCACCATCTCTATTCAGGTACAGGAAGTACTGATTTCCTGGTTAGTGCATCCTACATTGGGAAACTAAGGAAGATAGGATGGAACCTGGATGCCAGTTATAAATACAATACTCCCAGCGCAAACGACTACCGCTATGGCAATACGTTGAATATTACCCCGAGAGTTTTTTATGAATCAAAAATAAAATCGGTTTCCTTGTTGCCACATGTCGGCGCAGCATATGAAATGGGCGACAGCGATGAATACAATGATGAAACAGTTGATGAAACCGGTGGTACTACCATGTATGGAAGTGCCGGTGTAGATGTTTATTTCGGATCAATTTCTGTGACAACAGATTTCAGGTTACCATTCTATCATGATATGGGAAATCAGATGTCGGAAAATCAATCATGGCTTTTCACCTCTGTTAATTTTCATTTTTAGAAGCCTGTATGAAGCCATATAATATTATCTCAGTTTCTGCATTATCCTTATTCATTTTGGTATTTGCGTCTTGTAACAAGGATGTGGATATTCCTAAAGCATATTTTGCCGACCCTGACTGTGAAGCTGGTCGAACCGGAACAATCAAATTGCATTTGTTACCTGAACATCATGGAGAGCCAATACCCAGCCAACCTTCTTATCCCGATACGGCTTATATTAAATTTAATGCAACTGAATATCCGGGTGGAGACGATCCTTCATTGTATGACCTGGTTGTCACCGGGACATCCGGAAGTTTCGAAGTAGTAGTCGACAATATGAGTTGTGGCAACTATTTTATTTTCATGACTGGATTTGATGTAAGTATTTCCGAAAGAGTGAAAGGAGGGATTCCTGTCACTTTACATGGATCCGATGTTGAAAGGTCAATAAAAATTCCTGTTACAGAAGACTAAATAAAAAAACCCGGCAACATTTGCCGGGTTTTTTTATTTAACACCCTTTGATATTTTAATTCATCAATGCTGAACAATGAATCTGTTGACTCTTTGTTCGCCTGGAAGATTCATCATTATCATGTACATGCCGTTTTTAAAATCACTAACATCCATGTTCCAGTTGTTGATACCTTCTTCAACTTCATAGTTGCTGTTGTAAACTATTCTTCCGGTCATATCTGCAATTTTGATAAGTGCGGTTCCGGGCATATCGGCTAAGAATTCAAAAGTTGTTTGTGTGGATGAAGGATTTGGAATAGCCACAATACTATTAATTAGTTCATCTTTATTTGCATTTGACATTGGTTGTTCAAGTCGCCATGCAGATGAACGCGCATTGATTCTTAATTTATAACACTGGGAGGTACTGAATGCGCCATTGTAACCATACACTCTTACATAAT
>JBIOHA010000352.1:0-2541 GCA_044448625.1 Chitinophagales bacterium
TAGTAGTTCGCAATAAAGAAATTTATAATTATTCTAAACTGGAAGCAGTTGGGTTGCCTGATGGGTATCCATTTGACTGTTCACTTTGGCTAAATTTCGGACAATCGCATTTTTTTCCTCCATGCCCCTCCTTGAATAAAGAGCACGATGAACAAATTACCGATAGGATAATAAAAAGAGAAACTATTGTTTTTCCGATTTTCATAGCTTTGCGGCTCTAATTTACTTAATAATTGGCAATGCCTGATAAAACGTCCGTTTATAAACTAATATTTCTTGCTGGCCCCAAATAAAAAAAGGATATTGATAGCTCCGCTCGATTGGGGTTTGGGCCATGCTACCCGTTGTATTCCCATTATCAGGTCCTGCCTTGCTTTGGGTCATGACGTGATCATTGTTTCTACCGGGCGTTCACTCCAATTGTTAAAAAAGGAATTCCCTCAACTCATTGCTATAGATGTTCCTGCCTATGATATTTATTACCAGGAAAAAGGAAGCTTTATTTTCAAGATCATTTCTCAATTGGGGAAAGTATTTAAAGGGATAAAACGGGAAAATCGTGCTACCCGGCAAATATTAAAAACCCACCAGGTTGACCTCATTATTTCAGATAACAGGTACGGTATTCACAGCAGGAAAATTTACAGCATTATCATCAGTCACCAAATGATGGTGAAGATGCCGCAATTCAGGATGGCTGAGCCATTTGTTTATTTATGGCTCCAATGGCAGCATAAAAATTTTGATGCGATCTGGATACCGGATATAAAACAGGAACCGAATATTTCCGGTGATCTTTCTCATAAATATCCTGTTCCGAAAAAAGCAACATTCATCGGCATCCTCACCAGGTTTCGAAAACCGGACATCATTCCCCCAAAAAAAATTGATGTGCTCGTAATTATTTCCGGCCCGGAACCTCAGCGGACAATATTTGAAAATATCATTGTGACCCAGGCCGAAAATAGCACCAAGCAATTTGTTATTGTAAGCGGACTTGCTGAAAAAAATACAGATGAGATGGTGGGAAATAATATCAGGATGATCTCACATATGCCGGGAGAAGAATTGTTTTCTTTAATTCTCTCTTCAGAGATAATTATTTCCCGTGGTGGTTACAGCACTTTAATGGACCTTGCCATGCTGAATAAAAAATGCATATTCGTTCCCACCCCAGGCCAAACGGAGCAGGAATATCTCGTTGAAGAATTACACAAAAAGAAAATGGTGTATTCAATCCATCAAAATAAGTTTGACCTGCACGTGGCATTGGAAGCAGTAAAAAATTATCCCGGATTAATCATACCTGCAGATGAAAATGAATTTGTTCGCACACTTGAGAAAACAATTAATGCGCTTAGAAATTCGCAATAAATAAAATACTTCTTGTATTCCTCCTTTCACAAATGAAGAAAAACAGATCTCACTTTTTGTCCGAAAAATATTTCTGCCTGTGCATCAAATAACGAGGTAGAATCTGTTGTAAAAAATTGGAGGTTAGAATTCTTACTGCAATTTTTATCCATTTCCGGGTGCCGTTGCAAATAATCAGAGAGACTTTTGGCAATTATGTCGCCCTGCGCAATTACATTAATATGATCGGGTAAATATTTTTTTATCTTTTTTAGGAGAAGGGGATAATGTGTGCAGCCTAAAATTATCGCATCTATCGAAGCTGAACGGGTCAATAAATTATGAATATGCTGCTGAATAAAATAATCAGCGCCGGGGTTATCAAACTCATTATTTTCCACCAGGGGAACCCACATCGGGCATGCTTCCTGAAAAACTTTTACTCCCGGAAAAAATTTTTTAATTTCAATGAGGTATGATTCTGAATGAATTGTTCCTGAAGTAGCAAAAATTCCAACCTCATTTGTTTTGGTTAAAGTGCCGACAATTTCTGAAGTAGGTCTTATAACGCCGAGCACCCTCCTGCTTGGATCGATCTTATGAAGATCGTTTTGTTGAATTGTTCTTAAAGCCTTTGCTGAAGCTGTATTGCAGGCGAGTATCACCAGTCGGCAGCCCATATTGAAAAGGTGATTAACGCACTCAAGTGTATATTCGTAAACAGTTTCAAAGGAGCGGTTTCCATAAGGCGCTCTTGCATTATCGCCGAGATAAATAAAATCGTACTGTGGTAGCTCTTTTACAATTTCTTTTAATACAGTGAGTCCCCCGTACCCTGAATCAAATACGCCAATTGGAAATTCATTTTTCATTGCAACCCGAGCTTCTTCTTCACGAGGGGCAAAATATCTACCGTATCAGCACCGGTATAAAGCAATGCCGATCCATCTAAAATTGCGGTGAATTTATTCTCGTCGCCCACCTGCTTTATCGTGTTCTTGACTTTATCAAGTATGGGACCGTACAATTCTTCTTTTTTCTTTGCCAGGGTACTGTTTGAATTATCTTCATAGTCGGCAATGCGCTGATTCAATACACCAAGATCTGCTTCGCATGCCTGCTTTTTGGGTTCACTATAGGTTGCTGCAAACTGATTATATTCATTCAGCTTTTGAGAATATTCTGTAA
>JBIOHA010000353.1:0-2540 GCA_044448625.1 Chitinophagales bacterium
GATGAGTTCATCGAATATCCTGATATTTATTCTATAACTTAAGCATATGAAAAAGCTCATTTCCCTCATTCTGTTGATGTCCTTAGTGATCGTTTCATGCGAAACTCAGGATGCTACACCATTCATTGATGAAAATGCAGTATTTCAATCTTTTTCAACCAATGGACAAACCATCTTGCAGACTTCTATCAACACCAATAATAAACATGTTAAGATAGAAGTCGATCATGATGTTGATGTTACCTCGCTGATTCCTGAATTTGATATTCCTGAAGGCTACACTGTGTATGCAAATGGAGTCGAACAAGTATCTGGAGTAACAAAAGTTGATTTCTCACAACCGGTTACATACGAATTAAAGAATAAGAATAATCAGTCAACTTCATGGGAGGTTTCCGCAGCCGCACTCGGATGCAAAATTCTCATTGATGCTTCGCACGATGGAGGCGTTTGGTGGTTTCCACAATGGGAAGGTACCGGGTTTAACCCCAATGCATATCATCAAGGGCAAGATTTCGCAAACATCCTAAGAGCAAAAGGTTTTGAGGTAACTGAACTTGGAAGAGGAGTTGATCTGGCTGAAGAAATGTTTTTTGGATATTATATTGTTATCAGAGCAAGTGGCTTTCAACCTTATAAAACGAAGGAGTTAGAGGTTTATTCCAAATTGATAGAGAGAGGCATGAACCTGGTTTTTCTTACAGACCATAAAAAAAATGATCCAGTCGATGAATTAGGTGATCATTTAGGAATTCAATTTAAGGGAGTAGCCTTTGGTAAGATCCAAAAATTTACTCCACATGTTATTACGAACAACATAACTTCCATTGATTATATAGCAGGTTCAGTTATAACCAATACAAATCCTAACATGGAAATTTTGGGATGGTTAGGCGAGAACAACTACGCTGACCTGAATATGAACGAAGTCCGCGATGTCAATGAACCTCTTGCGCCACCCGTGATGGGAATATTGAAATACCCCAATAGTAGAATATTTTTTATTGGCGATATGAATGGTATTGAGGTCCGGCCCCAGCCCTTTATTGACAACCTTATTCATTGGATGGGCGATTGCAGTCAGTGGTAACTACTTATTTAGTCAACATTAAGTTGCCATCTCAAAAGATCTGGATGCTATAAATAGATTATAAGGCTGCTTTGATCCTTCAATTTGCAATCACATTGGCTAGCCATGGCTCTTCATCGCCATATCACATATTCGTAGGTAATTAATTGCTACATTTATTAAGGTTGATGAAAAATTCAGTCTCATCTTTTATCGCAGAATTACTGGCAGGCGTTGTACTCATAACTTTTGCCTCCTGTAACAATAATGACAACCCAGAACCAGAACCGGTTCCTATCATTACAAGTATTCATCCCAGCAGCGGAATAATCGGATCCCCTGTGACTATTACGGGTGATCAATTTATCCCAACAGTCCCTCCCGACCAAGGTGTGGGGCCTCACCCAAATACCAGCATCGTAGCATTTAATGGAATTGTTGCCGAAGCGCCATATGTATACCAGGATGGTGAAGGCATACAACGCATCAATACCATCGTGCCTTTGGGAGCTACCAGTGGTAAGATCACGGTGACGGTAAATGACAAAACGTTATCATCATTGGATGATTTTATAATTAATATCCCAATCTACCTGCCAAATGTAGAAGTCAGCACAGTGCCTGGCTGGGGACTGGATATTGCAATCGACAGTGAAGGAAGTTTATTTCTTACACATAACGGCCCAAACGAAATCATTAAGATAACTCCCGATGGTATTGCACATACCTTATGGTCTTCAGGAACTGACACACCCTTTGGAATTGCGGTGGATACACAAGGAAATGTTTTTGTTACAATCGTGAACTCGCATATAATAAAAATTGATGTAAATGGGAACGTCACAACTCTGGCGGGAAGTACAGTGGCTGGAGACGTGAATGGCCAGGGGGCTAATGCCAGATTTCGAATTCCCCTTGGTATTGATGTCGACAAAGACGGGAATCTTTATGTCGCCGATGTACTGAACTACAAAATTCGTAAAATAACTCCTAACGGAACAGTCAGCACGTTGGCAGGGAGTACGTATGGACATAAAGACGGAACAGGTGCCAACGCACAATTTCTGAGTCCAGATAACGTGTTCGTGGATGCGGACGGAAATGTATATGTATCGGATGCTGCCCGAATACGAAAAGTTACCAGTGACGGACAAGTAAGTACAGTAGCTGGGAGTGTTCACGGGTATCGAGACGGAACAATTGCGAATGCCGAGTTCGGTAACATCAACGGTATGGTTAAAGATGCTGCAGGTAATTTATACCTGGCTGATGAAGGTAACTATGTGGTTCGCAGAATTGCTCCGGACGGCACCGTAGTGACCGTAGCAGGAAGTACTTTTGGGTACTTGGATGGGCCTGGATCAACCGCACTTTTTTCTCAACCATTAGGCATGACGATGGA
The DNA here is from genome assembly GCA_044448625.1 of Chitinophagales bacterium. Lineage (GTDB taxonomy): Bacteria > Bacteroidota > Bacteroidia > Chitinophagales > BACL12 > UBA7236. Next base: position 2,472 of record JBIOHA010000353.1, read on the forward strand.
TGCAAGTGGACACATTCTTTTAACACAAGGTGGTGGGTTATATAAGATTCGTAGAATTACAATTAATTA
>JBIOHA010000354.1:0-2540 GCA_044448625.1 Chitinophagales bacterium
CAATGGGTCATTTACAATTAAAGTAACTATATATTCACCGGGATCAAAATATGTATGCGTAGGACTTGGCAATGTTGAAGTGGTGCCATCACCAAAATCCCAGGTTAAACTTGTTGTTGCCAATAATGTTCCAATGGTTGTAAAAGTGGCAAGTAAACTATCGCAGTCTTCATTTCCTGAATATGAAAACTCTGCAGAAATACTGTCATTTAAAACTATGATACTTAAATAAGTTGTATCGGCAATATTGCAACTGTTTGAATCAATTGCTACGAGCATAACGCTGTAAACTCCCGGTGTTGTAAATGTATGTGAAGGTTCGAAAACTGTTGTTTGCGGAGATCCATCACCAAAATCCCAAATATAATTTACGGCTCCAATACTCGTATTTACAAAATCAACATCAAAGGGAGTGCATCCTGTTAATGCGGGATCGGCATCTGCGTCAGCATAAATTCCTGATAAATTAAAATCAATTTTTGCAACACCAAGATTGCATAATGAGCCACCATTTACTTCACTCCATGCACCCGGAGTTGTTGGAAAATCATCCAGGCCCCAGCAACCGGCACAAACAGCCTGGTAAATTGCGCCGTTTTTATCAAACCTGCTCGTTCCACCATCAACGTGTTCAGGGCTGGAAGGTCCACCGAAATAACTGGCAAATAAAAGATCAATTCCATTTTTTGAAAGTACATAAAAATAAAAATCGCTGCCATCGGTGGTCGCCTGAATTGCATCGGGCGTTATTGTCATGCCCGTTGTATACCCGGTTGCAAAATTAAATCCTGTATTTACTATTCCACCCCAACCAGATACATAAACATTTTCGCATTCATCAACAAGAAATGCACTTGGAGAAATATTTACTGCTGCTCCACCTGTTCCGAATACTGCAGAAAAAATTACTGCAGAGAGATCGGGTTCTACTTTTGTAATAAATTGTTTTCCTCCTGCTTCAGTATAAACTCCGGCAGTAACAGGATATGGGCCGCGTGTTTGTCCCGTAAAATAAATATTATCTGAAATATCTGTTTCAACAAAAAATGTTTGATCATAATTGTTTGTGCCCACATAAGTGCATGCAATTATAGAAGTTGCATCATCACTGATTCTAGCAACCCAGCCATCGGTAATTCCCCCTAAATAAGATGAATGCCATGATCCGGGTGTAGCCGGAAAATCACTGCTCGCTGTGCCGCCACAAACTATGGGTTCATCCAGTGAATTTAATTTCATGGAATATGCGCCGTCCTCATCGCTGCCACCGATATATGACGACCATATCAAATTAGAGAGGTCGTCGTTGAATTTAAAAACAACACCTTCCTGATCTCCTGATAATGTTGACTGAAAAACTCCCGGGGTTGTTGGAAAATTTGTAGATGTAGTACTTGATGCTACATAAACATTATTTGATGCATCTAAAATAACTTCACCTCTTGCAAAATCGCCATAATTATATTGGGTAGTTAATCCGCCTTTTAAATTCATTCCATCATTACTAGTTCCCCCGATAAATGTTGAACCCATTAATGTTGTTCCGTCGGCAGAAAGTTTTGCCAGATAAATATCAATGCCCGAACCGAATGCAATAAGTACATCCACAGTTACTGATGTTCCTCCATTAAAAGTATCATCATAACTATCGGCCAGCATTGGAAAATCAGAAGAGCCGGTTGTGCCATAAATTACAAGCTCACCTGTTTCTGTTGCCATTAAACTATGCGGAAGTTCAGAACTGTTTCCGCCTAAATAAGTACTGTAAATTAAAGATGATCCATCAGCAGTAAATAATGAAATGCTGATATCGGTTGCTCCGCCCTGGTAGCTGGTGGTATATGCGCCAACTGTTGTTGGATAGCCTGAGCCAAATGCAATTCCTCCGCCGAATAAATTTCCTGATGCATCGTAGGTTGCAGTATATCCCCAATTATCAACCGGTGAACCGGTATATGATCCGAAAACCAAAGTTGGATCAATAATGAGTTCAAGGTTTTTATTATACCCTTCGGGGAAATTAAAACTGATCGTATTTTCTGTTAAAACATAATTGCAAGGTACAGCAACCAACTGCCCTTTTCGTTTTTGATAAGCATAGGGTTTTAATTCAGTAATTGCACCAACCGAAGTAGAAATAATGAGATCACCATTAACAATCTTAATTTCATCTGTTCCATCATAGCGAAATTGAATTTGCGATTCATCGGTACCCGGTGAAACAATAAGGTCGTATTTTAAATTTTCACCGGAGCTGTACATTTTAAGGTTAATGCCGGAATATAAATTTTTGTAGATCACCTCGCTATAAGCAAAAACTTTAGATGCCCACTTGCTATGGTCGTTGCCAATAAGATAATTATAATATTCTTTTGAGATATTGTTTTTTATTATTGAAGGTGAGTTGTTTGCTCCCTCAAAAAACATTTTATATGCGTGGCGATGAATGATACCATCGGCAATCTGTTCGTTTGGAGAATGATGTGCATGCCTGGCCTCTTCCAGATCTGCAATTTCAAAAAGGTCGAAGGTAAGGCAAC
>JBIOHA010000355.1:0-2532 GCA_044448625.1 Chitinophagales bacterium
AATTAAAGGTGAATATGAAATTTCTCATCCTTGGGCTTTTGAGTTTAGCGGCCACTATTTGGATGGTTATTTTTCTCAGTCAGTTCTTTTGGATTGGGTTGCCATTTACTTTCACTTTCCTTGCGCTTGCCATAGACGCTTTATAAATTAATTTCAACTCTTTTACAGGGTGATGATAAATAGTCGTCGCCCTTTTTTTATTTTTAAGAAAAATACTCAGGTGAAATTCTTCCTTTCTCTCCTCATCGCGGTCATCTTCAAAAATGCAATTGCTCAACCCGTTCCCGAGTGGTTCGTTTATCCGGGAACGCCAAGTGATACCAGATTTGATGATATTTTTTTTATTAACGATTCTGTGGGCTGGGCTGTAAATTCTTCTGGAGAAATATATAAAACAATAAATGGCTCCAATGGATGGGAGCTGCAGGAATCTTATTTTGATTATTTCAGGTCCGTAGAATTTTTTGACGAGAATGTTGGCTTCGCAGGATCGCTATACGGAAATTTATATAAAACAATCAATGGCGGAGAAAACTGGACAAATATTTCTGGCCTCTTGCCGGAACCCTTCGATGGCATTTGCGGAATGAGCGCTGCTGATGATTCATCAATTTATGCCTGCGGTATTTGGCATAGCCCGGCTTTTATTTTTAAAAGTACAGATCGCGGATTAAGTTGGGAATATATCGACATGAGTGATTATGCTGAAGACCTCGTTGACATAAAATTCCTTGACGCCATGCATGGCTTTGCAACTGGCACCGATGCAAATACTTCTCTTGGAGGAGTTATTTTATATACCGATGATGGCGGATCAACATGGACACCGAAAGTACATTCTAATTATCCTTATGAATATATATGGAAGATCCAGTTTCTCGACGCTCTAAATGTTTATGGATCTGTTGAAGATAATACAGCAACCAATGATCCGCGAATTGTAATTTCTCATGACGGCGGTATGAACTGGGAAATAAAAACAATTGCTGATGAGTATTATAATATTGAAATGATCGGCTTCATAAATGTTGACACCGGTTGGGTTGGTGGCTGGTTTGATGGCGCTTTTGAAACGTTTGACGGTGGCGAAACCTGGGATATGAATTATTTTGGAAGAAATCTCAATCGTTTTTTTAAATTAAACGATAATCTTGCATATGCCTCCGGAGAAACGATCTATGTATATTCCGATACCACCTATGTTGCTCCTATTGATACTACACAGGATACTATTATCGATACAACTACTACATTAATTCCAAACCTGAATATTCCCCAGGCAATTCTAGATGTTTTTCCAAACCCTTCACAAAATATGATATCGGTTTCCTATGCTATCGAACGGTTTACTTTTATCGACCTTAGTATATTTGATATGAACGGGAAAAAAGTGCATAATTTTTATCACGATGATATCAATACAGGAAAATATCTCGCTACTTACGAACATAATCTACCACCAGGTGAATATGTTGTTGCCATGCATAGTCACGAAGGTTTTTTCTGGAAGAAGTTTGTAGTGAATTAGCCTCTTTGTTTGAATAAAATATTACGTGACATTAATTTTTTTTTTTGGAGAGATGCGGCGATCTATTTCGCAGGCTTCTTCGTTTTATTTCCTCCATTGTCTTCAGTAGCGAGTTTCGCTAATTTTTCACTGAGCTCTTTTATTTCTGTTGTCAATTTATTATTTGTTGCTTCCATACCCGTCATAGTTTTTTTAGTAATTGCAGCAGCTTCGTTAAGTAAATTGATCCTGTGGTTGGCGGTATTAAGATCAGCAGTTAATTGAGTATTTGTATTTTCTGACTTTTCCAATTTTTCGGATGTATGCGTTAGCTCATTGCCAAGTTTGATCGTCCTGGTAATTGCATTATCCAAATTCATTGATAATTCAGCGTTATTCGCTTCGAGTGCCGTGATCTTATTTTTTAATCCCGCAACTTCTGCTTCGAGTTCTCTGATCCTGCGCTTAAATTTTTCATTCATAAAATGCCTGACGAGGTAACCAAATATAAATGCGCCCGCAAGCATTGCAATGATCTCCGCAATATGTGATCCTGTTGATGCATTAGATTGCAGGAGTTGGGTATTTAAGTATAAGAATATCATAGTGCAGTATTAATTTTCATTGAACAGGATCTCCACTCTGCGATTTTGTCGTTTTCCTTCTTCACTATCATTTGTCGAAACCGGTGTTGATTCCCCTTTTGACTGACATTTAATTTTTGACGGATCGGCGCCCAAAGCGGTAAGACTCGATTTTACACTTGCTGCCCGTTGTTGTCCCAATTGTATATTTGATGCTTCGGTGCCGGTATTATCGGTATGGCCAACAATGGTAATTTCTTCATTGGTTTTGATCAATCGTGCCGAGAGTTTTTTGAGATAAGTGTTGATCTCTTCATTTCCTTCCATTTGCACGGAGCCGGATGAAAAATTAATGGTTACACCGGTCAATGTTTCAACCACTGCATTTTCAACCACAGCAGTATCTTCCGGTTGTGGATCAACATGAAGAGGTGTGATATG
>JBIOHA010000356.1:0-2509 GCA_044448625.1 Chitinophagales bacterium
CACCATTACAATTATCATCTAATAAATTACATATTTCATTTGCTAATGGATTAATAGTGGCATCAATGTCATTGCAGTCGGTTGAATCGGTGATATAACCTATAGGAATAAAACAGGATACAGAATCAAATTCGGATGCACCAAATCCGTCAACATCAGAATCTAAATAATATGTTGTGAATATTGCATCTTCATCGATGAGTCCGTTACAGTTATCGTCAAAGGCATTACATGGATCCAAAGCGCCGGGAAAAATCATCGGATTTAAATCGTTGCAATCTGTTGAGTCGGATACATAACCAACTAAAATAAAACATGATGATGAATCAATTACTATATCGCCGAATAAATCCCCATCATCATCAAGATAATAGTTTGTGAATACTGCATCTTCATCAATAAACCCATTACAATTATCATCAATGCTATTGCAATTATCTACTGCACCAGGAAAGATCAAAATATTATTATCATCGCAATCGGTGCTGTCGGGAATATATCCATAAATTAAATCACAGGAAAAGGTATCCATCAATATATTACCAAATCCATCGTTATCAGAATCAGCGAAATATTGAATATGGTTACATTCAGGTTCTAATTTTACTAACCAATAATCTGAGGATCCATTATTGAAGGTAACATCACCATCTTCAGAATCAGAACGACCTGTAATTAAATATCCATTATCATCAGTTAATTCAATATAATTTGCGCCATCTGATTCAACACCACCGAGTACTCTTTCCCAAATAATATTTCCAAAAAAATCTATCTTAAATACCCATATATCGGCATAGATATCGCCGGTTATCACATAGCCATCTATTGTTTCAATTACGCTGTTTGCGAAATCCCATCCTTCAGTACCATAATTTTCTTCCCATTCAATATTTCCTAGTGAATCTAATTTAACAACCCAAACATCGGGGTTTCCGAAATTTCCTCCTACATCACCGTCGCTTGAACTCGACATTCCCACAAATAAAAAACCAGTATCTGCCGTTTGAATTACTGAATAAGCATAATCATTATCTGAACCGCCAAAACATTTTTGCCATTGCATTTCGCCGGCCGTATTAAGTTTCACTATCCAGGCATCTCCTTCTCCGTGGTTCCCGGAAACATCATAGTTATTAGAATGTGCATGTCCGCAGGCAACATATCCGTTGTCAAAAGTTGATTTAATTTCCATAAAATAATCCGATTCGGTGCCTCCGATTGCATTTTGCCATAATAAATTGCCAACGGAATCAATTTTAAGAACCCAACCGTCCGATTCACCATGCTGTCCCATCACGTCTTGATCATAAGATGAGGTACCACCACAAATAATATTTCCTCCATCAACACCATTAATAATTTTATAGGCGGACTCGCCTTCTTCACCACCGTAATTTTTTTCCCAAACAATTGAACCCGACAGGTCAATTTTGACTACCCACAAATCACTTGTAAGCTCATAATAATCGAGACCCCAGTCACCGTAATTATTACCTACGTCTCCATCATGCGATCTCGTATAACCGGTAGTTAAATATCCATCTGAAACTTCAATTATATCACGCGACCAATCCCACCATTCGCCTCCATATGTATTTTGCCATACAATATTTCTGGCGCTATCCATTTTAACAACCCAAAAATCTGTCATACCATTATTATCAACCAGGTCACCATTATCCGAATAGGAATATCCTGTAATAATATACCCGCCATCTTCAATTTCATGTGCAACATGGCCTACATCGAAATCTGACCCACCTAATGATCTTTCCCATTCAATATCCGGATAAATTCCAGCTTGTGAAAAAAGAAGATTAGCCCAAGTAATCAAAATAAGGAAAACTAAAAAGTATTTCATGCGCTAGGGTGCTGTCTAACCAAAGTTAGCATCTTAGAAAGGAACTGTCTAGCCATTTTGTTTGAAATACACAAATTTCGTGGCCAAACAGCCTTATTATTTATTGAATGGAGCAGCAAAGTTCAAATAATGATAGTATTGCTGCTCCATTTTATTTCAATTCAACGCACAATATTTAAATCAAAACACCGGTTTCTCCGGCAGCGTATACGTCCTTCCCGCATTCGCTCTTTTCAAATAATCCATCAGCGGCATAAAATAATCGAGCATTGGTTTAGCGCTCATTTCGCTGCCGATTGAATTTTTTAAATGTTCACGCCAGTCGACGGTGGCTCCGGGTGTCATTACCTTTTTCAGGAAATCGCCGGTTGCGGTACTGCCCCAATAATTTGTTGCATGCGGATCCTGCTTTAAAATATTTTTTGAGATATAATCGTGAAACTGAAATAATAAAACATTGCTGATAGAATAATCATAATACTGTGCAGGGTCATCGTTGATATGTGTTTTAGTTGCAGCATCGCAATATTCTTCACCACGCATTGTTGGAGGAACAATTCCCTGGTATTTTTTTACAAGCTCCCACCATTTTGCATTGTACTGATCTTTTGGAAGATTTTGCGCATATAAAGCATATTCAAATTC
>JBIOHA010000357.1:0-2471 GCA_044448625.1 Chitinophagales bacterium
ATGCTGCATGGATCAAAAAATTATTGTTTGTTTTTTTGCTTGGAGGCTTGCAGGGGTTTGTTGGGTGGATAATGGTAGCCAGCGGGTTGGAAGGTGATCCCTGGGTGGACCCGTCAAAACTTACGATACATTTATTGCTCGCACTCGTTCTTTTAATGGTACTGGTTTTTTATGCGTTATCGTTTCGCACCGAGGACATTATTTCTGATCACCCGGTTGCGAACAGATCAGTTAAATGGGTGATAGCGATTATTTTAATTCAGATCACGCTTGGTGGTTTAATGGCAGGAACTGATGCCGGAAGATTATATAATACCTGGCCGTTGATGAACAGTAAATTTATTCCCGATGGCGCTTTTCAGCAAATGATGCATGCAGAAAAACTAACGCAGCTCACAACGGAAATTAATTTCCTGCACCGCAATTTTGCAATAATAGTTGCATTATCTATCATTGGATTTTGGTGGCAGAACCGGAAATTTGCTTCACCACGGGTTCAACAATTAAATGCATATTTATTGCTGTTGCTCTTTGTGCAATTTTTATTGGGGATATTTACCCTGCTCGGATCGAAAATAAATATACCTGTAGCTCTGGGTGTGGCTCATCAAACTATTGCCTGTATTTTGCTCGGTGTTTCAGTAGCAATATTATTTTATACAAAGAACAGACATGGTGTTAAATTGAAAGGATAATATTTATTTGAAAAATAATCTAACCCCCCGGCCAATTTAAAATATGAAAAAAATTCAGCTCTGTTTCGCCTTCTGGCTCGTAATTATCTGGACACCGGCATTTTGTCAGAATGCAAAACATCCTACCGGGAGTTTATTTATTATCGGTGGTGGCGACAGAACACCGGAAATTATGAAGGCGCTGATGAATACCGCACAACTTCAACCGGATGATTATGTAGCTGTTCTCCCTATGTCAAGTTCAGAACCCGATACCGGATATTATTATTTTAAAGCAGATATTGAACTGGTTTGCAAAAATGTAATTGCTAATTTGAATTTTACCAAAGAAAATGCCGACAATAAAAAAATGCTCGATTCTTTGTTAAATGCTAAAATGATATTTATCACAGGTGGCGACCAAAACAGGTTTATGGACATTGTAAGAGATACACCCGTTTATGATGTTATTCATAAAGCATATGAAAATGGAGCCACAGTAGCGGGAACAAGTGCGGGAGCAGCTATGATGTGTAAATATATGATCACGGGAAATCAATTGCTCGACACCACCTATTATTCTACTTTTTATTCTATCGTTGAAAATAATATTGAATTAAAAGAGGGCCTGGGCCTGGTGGAAAATATCATCGTCGATCAGCATTTTATTGCACGCAGCAGGTATAACAGATTATTTTCAGCATTGAGCGAGTACCCCGATATTATTTGTGCAGGTATTGATGAGGCAACTGCACTTATCATCCATGGAAATAAAGCAACGGTAGCCGGTGAAAGCCAGGTGGTTTATATAAAAAATAAAGGAAAGATCTCCATTGGCAGGAATAATACTTTAAAATTTGACGACCTGCGGGTAAAAATATTTGTACCCGGCGACAGTTTCAAAATCAAATAATAGCATGTATCCGATTATCTTTACGCAAAAATTAATTTGTGAAAGGAATTATTTTAGCAGGAGGTTCGGGTACAAGATTACATCCCATTACGCTTGCCATTAGCAAACAATTAATGCCGATCTATGATAAGCCAATGATCTATTACCCGCTTTCATCTTTAATGATGGCTGGTATTAATGAGATATTGATCATCTCCACTCCCTACGATCTCCCCGGCTTTCAGCGACTGCTTGGCGATGGAAAACGCATCGGTTGTAATTTTAGTTATAAGGAGCAGCCCTCTCCCGACGGACTTGCACAGGCATTTACTTTAGGCGCTGAATTTATTGGAAAAGATAAAGCAGCGCTTGTTTTGGGGGATAATATTTTTTTCGGTACCGGTATGGGTGAATTATTAACCGCCAATAATGATCCCGATGGCGGAATTATTTATGCCTATCATGTGCGAGATCCTGAGCGCTATGGTGTTGTTGAATTTAATGAAAGCGGAGAAGCGATATCAATTGAAGAAAAACCAACACATCCAAAATCAAATTATGCAGTGCCGGGAATATATTTTTATGATAATGATGTAGTGGAGATCGCAAAAAATTTAAAACCAAGTTTACGCGGAGAATATGAAATAACTGATGTAAACAAAGAATATCTGAGCAGAAAAAAATTGAAAGTTTCAGTACTTCCCCGGGGAACAGCCTGGTTTGATACCGGCACATTTGATTCGCTCATGGCTGCTTCACAATATGTTCAGATCATTGAACAGCGACAAGGACAAAACATCGGGTGCATTGAGGAAATTGCATTTAGAAAAAAATTCATCGATGCTGCACATCTCGAAGAAATTGCAAAGCCACTTATGAAAAGCGGATATGGCGAATATTTAATG
>JBIOHA010000358.1:0-2469 GCA_044448625.1 Chitinophagales bacterium
AATCTATCCAAATCCTTCATCTGATAAAATAATCATCAGCCTAAGTAGTAACCCACTCATTACTGATCACTCATTACTCATTCTTACGGATCTCTCAGGAAAAACAATATCCGAAATAAATATCACATCACCCGATACAGAAATTGACGTTTCCGCTTTTCCTGCAGGAATTTATTTTGTGAGAATGATGATTGACGGAGAACAGTTTATTCAAAAATTAATTATTGAAAGATAAATCTAACATTTCGGTCGGTGAGGACACCGACCGATAAGCCTAAAATTAATTATTCAGAGATAACAACTTTTTTAATAACGAATATCGAACAAGGAATAATGAATGACGAATTCAAACATAGAAAAATAAACATCATGAAAAACATTATACCACAGTTATTTCTCATTGCCCACTGCCTACTTCCCACTGCCAACTGTTTCTCCCAGGCTCCGGAAATTGAATGGCAGAATACGATTGGGGGGGGGACGAATCGGATGGATGTAAAGAAATACTTCAAACTACTGACGGTGGTTTTATTTTAGGTGGATATTCCGTTTCAGGAAATTCAATTGATAAATCTGATGAGAACTATGGGCCAACGAATACTCAGGATTATTGGATCGTTAAAATAAATGCAATCGGAAATATTCAGTGGGAAAATACATATGGCGGGAATGATTTTGATATGTTCTCTGACCTCGATCAAACTTTCGACGGAGGATATATTTTAGGCGGCACTTCTCAATCGGATATATCGGGTATAAAAACTGAAAATAGTGATAACCAAGATTTTTGGATCATTAAAATTAGTGCATTGGGAAATATTGAATGGCAGAATACAATTGGACATACAACATCGGAGGAATTATCCTCTATCTCTCAAACATCAGATGGCGGATATATTGCTGGTGGAACAAAACTGGGATTTAATCCTTATTACAATTTTTATATTGTAAAACTGGATAATTCTGGAAATGTGGAATGGGAGAAAACTTATGGAGGTTCAGATTATGATGCACTTAACTCAATTGAGGAGACTGCCGAAGGAGGGTTTATAATTGGCACTTCTTCCAGGTCTGGTATATCGGGATATAAAACTGAAGCCAGTATGGGAGGTTTGGATTATTGGGTGATTAAAATTGATCCTCTTGGCAATATTGAATGGCAAAATACAATTGGCGGAAGTGGTGATGATGACCTTAATCTTGTTAAACAAGTAGATGATGGAGGGTTTATTTTAGGCGGTAATTCGGTTTCAAATATCTCAGGTGATAAAACAGAAAACTCTATCGGTGCTGCCGATTATTGGATCATTAAACTTGATGACCTTGGAAATATTGTTTGGCAAAATACGATTGGAGGTGTTGAAGAAGAACAGCTTAATTGCATAAACCAAACTTCTGATGCCGGGTATGTTGTATCAGGATATTCAAAATCCGGAATCTCCGGCGACAAATCTCAGGCTAACAAAGGCCCTGCAGGATCCACCGATTTCTGGCTTATTCAAATGGATGAATTTGGAAACCTGCTTTGGGAATTAACGCTTGGCGGAAGTGGATGGGATGTTTGTTACGCAGGTCTGGAAACATTTGATGGCGGATTTGCATTTAGTGGTATTTCCGGTTCACCAGTTTCCGGCGACAAAACAGAAACAAATTTTGGTGTTGAAGATTTTTGGGTAGTCAAATTGTATCCGTTTAATACTTGCAATGCACCGGGATCGATTTATACCGATAACATTAATTCTACTTCTGCCGCTGTTCATTGGAATTCAGTTACCGGTGCAACAAAGTACCAAATTAATTATCGCCCGGCAGGAGGGGGAACGTGGCAAAAGAAAAATTCTTCCATGACATTTAAAAACCTAACCGGATTAATTCCAAACACGACGTATGAATATAAAATAAAAACAATTTGTGCCGGAGCAGTAAGCCCATTCTCATCGCTTTTTAATTTTACAACATTGCCGTTGAAGGATGGTGAATTAACGAAAATTAACTTTATCATTTATCCAAATCCATCATCAGAAAAAATAATCATCAGCCTAAGCAGTACCCAACTCACCACTCACAACTCACCACTCGCCATCACAGATCTCTCAGGAAAAACAATATCCGAAATAAACATCACATCCCCTGAAACAGAAATTGACATATCTGGTTTTCCTGACGGGATTTATTTTGTGAGAATAAACTTTGAAAAAAATACTACCACAGAAAAATTCATTAAAAACTAAAAACATGCGCTTCTATAAACTCAAAACTTCGATATTCATTATTCTTTGTTCGTTATTCGATATTTCTTTTTCACAGGCGCCTGAAGTGGAATGGGAGCATTTATATTGCGATGGTGCTTCCTTCGAATTCGAATATACTTCTGATGATGGGATCATAGCAATCAGTTCCGGATCCGGTATGTATTGCGAAAAAAATGAAATAGGCGCAGGAGGTGACGATTATTGGGTAATTAAAATG
>JBIOHA010000359.1:0-2466 GCA_044448625.1 Chitinophagales bacterium
ATAATATGGTGTTGATCCGATATTTACAAAACCTGTGGGATCATCAGCAGTTATTTTAAAATTGACGTTATTAAAATCAGCGCTGTCGGCCCAAAGCTGAAAATAAACCAGGTTGTCGTAAGTCAATTTTTTAAACCAGGTAAATTTTTCAGTAGCAGTAACGTTGTATCCCAAATGAAAAGGAAAGCTGCCTGCATTTCCTGCTGCAGCAACCAGCGATCTTCCATTTTCTGCGGAAATCATTTCATCAATCATTTCTGCAACAAGGTCTTTTCCATCGTGCGAGCCTTCATATAATCCCACACTGGTATTTATTACACAGGGTTTATTTAATGCATCTGCTCTATCGTATATATAAGCAATTGCGTCGGTTACAGCACTAAGAAAATTATTATCCATTTCAACCGAAACAAGAATAAGATCAGCATTTGGTGCCACACCGCGATAAGCGTTGGCTGCATTTCCGCTCGATGCGGCAACTCCGGCAACACCACTGCCGTGACTATAATTTAATTCATAGGTATCGTTGCTCGTGCAGGTGCCGTTAGCGATCATGAAACTGTCGCACTCAATTCCATAATCGTATGGCGAGGGTGGAGTACCGGTATTAATATTCTGATCCCAAATATATTTTATCCTGCTGTTTCCAAGTGCATCGGTAAAATCGCCGTGGTAAATATCAAAAGGAGCATCAATAACTCCTATTATTATCCCTGTTCCATCATACCCCTGTTCCAATGGCCAAATACCGAGGTATGCTGAGTCAACATTATTATGTTTCACCATTACGTCGTTCATTGTTTGAAGATCGCCCGTAGGACAATCTACCAGTTGAATAAAATCAGTGCTGCATAAACGTATAATATCTTTTTTCGACATTTCTGCAGCAACAATGGAAGCTGTTGAAAATTTTACTTTTCCATTTCCATTCTGGATGAAATTTTCGATTTGCTTTACATCGCCTTTTATCAAAACCGGCAAAAATTTACTATCAGAAATTTTCTCTATCTGGTGATAAGCGGAGAGTGAAAGTTTTTTCATTCCCATATCATTCTGCCCAGCCACCTGTGAAGCGCCAAAACACAAAAGAATCATGAGGAGTCTGTAAATCATAGCTGTGAACAGTTTGATTATAACAGTCATAAAATTACGCTTAATTTCGCAACCATATAGAACCCTTATGCAGTTTGTTGCGCAGATTATATTTGCTTTGGTTTTTGGAGTTTCATCTTACCTTGCCTGGAAGAAATATGCCTCCATACGAAGGAATGTTTTGCTTGGCCGGGATGAGAAATTAAATGATCGCCCGATGGAGCGATTAAAGAATATGACGCTGTTTGCGCTCGGCCAAAAGAAAATGTTTCGCAAACCATTGCCTGCAATTCTCCATTTATTTATTTACGTGAGTTTTGTAATTGTAAATGTTGAAGTGCTGGAAATAATAATTGATGGCGTTAGCGGCAATCATAGATTTTTTGCTCCTTACCTGGGAGGATTTTACACATTCGTTATTAGTGTTATCGAGATGCTTTCTTTTTTAGCATTAATTGCCACCATAATATTTTTAATAAGAAGGAATGTCTTAAAAATAAAACGCTTCACTCAACCTGAATTAAAAGGATGGCCATTTAAAGATGCCAATTTTATTTTGCTGATGGAATTGATACTTGTTACTGCAATTCTTACCATGAACGGGGCTGATTTTCGTTTGCAACAATTGGGCGAAACAGATTATCACAATACAGGTAATTTATTGGTGAGCCAGTATAGTGCAACACTCTTTACCGGGTTTTCTGCAAGTAATTTAATTGCCATTGAGCGAACTGCATGGTGGTTGCATATCATCGGCATATTGTTTTTCCTGAATTATATTCCTTATTCAAAGCACTTGCATATTATTCTTGCTTTTCCCAATTCCTATTTTATGCGATTTGATGAAAAAGGAAAAATAGATAATATGCCTGTGATCATGAATGAAGTAAAAACCATGCTGGATCCAGCTGTTGAGGTACAGCCAATAAATGATCCGCCAAAATCATTTGGAGCAAAAGATGTGACCGACCTCACCTGGAAACATTTATTGGATGCTTATGCTTGTACTGAATGCGGAAGATGCACCGCTGCATGTCCAGCAAATATCACCGGCAAAAAATTATCACCCCGCAAGATCATGATGGATACCCGCGACCGAATAGAAGAAGTAGGAAGAAATAAAGATGCGCATGGAAAAGATTATACCGATAACAAATCATTGTTGGGGGATTATATTTTACACGAAGAAATCAGAGCCTGCACAACATGCAATGCCTGTGTGGAAGAATGCCCGGTAAATATTAATCCGCTGAGTATTATAATTGAGTTGCGCAGGTTCGCAGTTATGGAACAAAGCAATGCGCCGCAGGAGTGGAACGGTATGTTCAATAATATGGAAAATAACCAGGCGCCGTGGCAGTTTAATCCGGGGGA
>JBIOHA010000360.1:0-2465 GCA_044448625.1 Chitinophagales bacterium
AAAAAAAGGAGCATCGCATGTGCTGGCTATCGACAACAACGAATGGGCATATAATAATGCAAGGGATAATGTTGCATTAAATAAGATCTACGATGAAATTGATGTCGAACTCGGTGAGATAGATATTATGGACGGAAAACATTTTGACATTATTCTCGCCAATATTAATAAACCCATAATCATAGAAAATATTCCCTTGTTTTTTAGAACACTCAATTCAGGTGGCCTGTTAATTATCAGCGGCATATTGCAAAGCGATATAGAGCACGTACTTAAAGAAGCGAAAAATTATTTTTTCAATGTAATTTCCACACGCACCAAAAATGATTGGATATGTGTTGTATTGCAAAATGGATGATGAAATCCACCATCAGCCTTAATAATTGTTAAAGGCAAAATTTCTCCTGTTTTTTTCCGTTAGGTCTTTATTTGTTTTTAATATTGAGGAATAATTGAACGGCATGATAAGGATTGGAATTTTAATTGCTATGATATTCGCTTTTTCAGGAGCTTATAGTCAGCTCACATCATTTTCGAGCGACCAGGTCGCGTTTATGAAGGAGTTGAGTGAATTCATGAAAGACAACAACAACGAGATCGGCAGAACCAGCTACGAAAAATTTGCAAAACAGGTTGAGGCAGGCAATATTACCTCCGAACAAATAAGACTCATCATCGACATTGGGAATAAAATGCTCGAGCGGCGCATGAAACCTACGCCTCAGTTTGTCGCAGTGTTGGATGCAACGGTCTCTTTCACAAAATCAGGGCAGATGATGGAACGCTATAGCGAATGGATGGTGATCTCCAATTCTATTCTCGATAATTCTAAAAAAGGAAGTTATTCAACCTATAACCGCTTTCTCGAATTTTCTGCAGCTTTCTTCGAGAAAAATGCGCTGAACGACACCCCCACAAAAACCTGGGGCTATACTTCTTACGATTATGAATTGGTGTTGAACGGCGAAAACCCCGAGGTCCATTTTCCCTCAACAACACTTTTTGCCTATACCAAGGGCGACACGATGTATATCAATGAAACCCAGGGCATTTATTACCCCCTCGAAAAAGAATGGGTTGGGAAAAATGGAACCGTTGGCTGGGGACGTGCTGGCCTCGACAGCACAAAAACTTTTGCCAAGCTCACCAATTACAGGATCAATACCGAGTCGAATGAATATACGGCCGATACTTCTACGCTTTATTTCAGCGGGCTTTTCAGCAAGCCGCTTCCCGGAGCATTATCCGACAGGCTGATGACCAACAATGAGCCCGGAAGAAGTGATTTCCCTCAATTCAGAACATATGATAAAACGTTGGTGGTAAAAGATATCCTGGTAAACGTTGATTATAAAGGTGGATTTTTTCTTAAAGGAAGTCAGATAATTGGAAGCGGCGACGATAGTACGCTTGCTGAAATGCGTTTTAAAAATACAGATGGGAAACTTGCATTAACCGCCTTATCCAAAACATTTTTGGTTGACCCGGGCATGTCTATTTATTCTAAAGATGCACAGGTCATCATCAGGATCGGCAAAACAGATTCAATTTATCATCACGATGTTTCACTGCGTTATGATGGTGTAATGGGTGCGATGAATATAACCCGGCAGGGAGAAGGATTTTCGAGCCTGATGTTTTACAGTTCATATCATAAGGTAGATATGAAAGTGGATAATATGGCCTGGAACCTGAGCGATACTTTATTGAATTTAAAAAATATTGAAGGCGCCGGAAATAAAATGAGCTGGTTTGAAAGCCAGGACCTTTTCAGTTTAAAATTATTTGAAAGGGTGCGTGGTGTTTCCACCTATCAGCCTTTGGTTAAGATCAAACGTTTTTGTGAAACATATAAAACCAGGCAGATACCAACGCTTGCACTTGCCAAAGAGTTAAGCCCTTCGTTAACTGTCGATGGCGTACAATCTTTATTGCTCCAATTGGTGGAGGAAGGATTTATTTATTACGACAAGGAAAATGAAATAGTTTATGTAAAAGATAAAACATTTAATTATGTAACTGAATCCACCGGCAGAAAAGATTACGACATCATCGCCATTCCATCGCTGACCAAAGGTGCAAATGCAACGTTAAATCTTACCAACTACGATCTGAATGTAAAAGGGGTAAAACAATTTTATCTCAGTGATTCACAATTTGTGCTCATTTATCCGCAGGACGACAAGTTAACGATCAAAAAAAACCGCGACATGTTGTTTGACGGAACCATCGTTTCGGGAAATATAGATTTCAAAGGACAGAATTTTTATTTTAGTTACGACACCTTCAGTATAAAAATGAATAAAGTAGATTCAATGATTTTATATGTTGAATCTACCGAAGTGGATGATAACGGCAACTCATTATATCTTCCCATTAAAACAAATATTAGCGTGCGGTCAGGGCGACTGCAAATAGATAAAACGGATAATAAATCGAGCAAGGTGAAATACAAGGAATATTCG
>JBIOHA010000361.1:0-2459 GCA_044448625.1 Chitinophagales bacterium
ATATTTATTTTATTAATATTCAATAATTAACATATATGTATTTAAAAAAGAAGAAAAATTCTACTCGCAGAAATGAAAACAAGGTGGAGATTTCTCAACCAACATGCTCAGCAATAATTTCTCCCGTAAGTATTTCCAGTGGAATTAATTTTTCGATTTTGGAATTAAACTCCGCAGTTGTTATCCATTCGTTCAGCATCAGATCCATTTTTTCATATTGAATGAAGTTGCAGCGATAATTTCCCAGTCTTTGCAGTTGTTCAAAACATTTTTTGGTATCGGTGAGCAGGAGGCGGTTGAATTCGAAGCAGATAAAACGGATATTGGTTTCCAATCCTTCAAATACTTTTGATTCATAGCCTTCCACATCAATTTTGCAGAATTTCGGAACACCGTATATTTTGATCATATTTTCGAGGGTGGTAATATGGACAGGTTCAGTTTTTGCCATTGCATTCCAGAAAATTCAGAATACATCTTAACAAATTCTTTTGAAAGTGTAGAACATTCATCATTGTCTTTACAGATCATTATTTCACCCTTCCCCGTTTCGCTTCCTACTGCCCTCCCATCAATGACTATATGTTTTTTCCCTTTGTATTTTTTATTCAATACCCTGAAACAGGAACGCTGGGGTTCCACTACAATTACTTTTCCCCCGGCAGCAAGAAAGCAATCTGTTCTTTCACCAATATTGGCCCCGATATCAAAACATAGGTCGCCGCGGTCGATAAATTTTTTGTAGAAATTTACCATTTCCCGGTACTTTAAAATTATCCGCAGAAAGTTTGGGAGATACATTTAATATCGGAGAATAAAAATAAATTAAATAAGCAATCCCACCACCCAGATCAATGTTCCTGCAATGATCACAATCACAACCAATCCAATCACCGTATCCAAAATTTCATTTGAAAGTTTTTGCTCCAAAGGTTTTTTGGCGATGGTTTCTTTTTCGGGAATTGGTTTATTGGATTTCATGAATCAGTGATACTTGATGCTGGATACTGGATACTTGATGCTGGATACTGGATACTTGATGCTGGATACTGGATATTAGATACTGCATACCTGATACTTGATACCTGATACCTGATACCTGATACTAATCTCGTTTCAAATTATACTTCTCAATCTTATTATACAAATGGCTTCGCTGAATATCCAACTCTTCCGCTGTTTTCGAAACGTTCCAACTGTTTTTATTCAGACGATGCAAAATAAATTCTTTTTCAATATGGTCTTTAAAATCCTGGAATTTTTCGAAGCGCTCGTACAGGTCTTTCGGACTGCCGCCGCTTTTTGGCGATTGAGCATAGGCAATTACATCTTCATCGGTTATTTTTTGTTCTGATAAAATTACGAGTCGTTCTATAACATTGCGGAGCTCGCGGATATTTCCGGTAAAATTAATATTCTGAATTTCCATCATCGCTTTTGGTGTGATCACCTTTTTCGGAATACCGTAATCTTCACAGATCTCTTTTACAAATCTTTCCGACAACAGCGGAATATCGTCTGTTCTTTCATTTAATGAGGGCACATGAATTAATATCACGCTGATGCGATGATAAAGATCAATGCGGAAAGTATTATTTTCCACTTCTTTGATCAGGTCCTTGTTGGTTGCAGCTACAACACGCACATCAACCGGAATTTCTTTATCCCCTCCAACCCGCATGATCTTATTTTCCTGTAATGCACGCAAAACCTTTGCCTGTGCACTTAAACTCATATCGCCTATCTCATCCAAAAATAAAGTACCACCATTGGCTGATTCGAATTTCCCGATGCGTTGTTTTATTGCTGAAGTAAAAGCGCCTTTTTCATGACCGAATAATTCGCTCTCAATTAATTCGCTTGGAATTGCAGCACAGTTCACTTCCACCAGCGGCCCGTTTGCACGGTTGCTTTTTTCATGCAGCCATCGGGCAACCAGTTCTTTTCCGGTACCGTTATCACCGGTAATTAAAACTCTAGCCTCAGTTGGAGCAACTCGTTCAATTGTTTCTTTAATTTTTATGATGGCTGGTGAATCACCAATGATCTCTCTTGTTTTGGTGACCTTGCGTTTTAGCACCTTGGTCTCGGTAATTAAATTGGATTTATCGAGGGCATTTCGAATCGTAATTAACAAACGGTTGAGATCCGGCGGCTTGGCAACATAATCGAACGCACCTTTTTTAACCGCCTCAACAGCTGTTTCCAAAGTGCCGTGACCGCTGATCATAATAAATGGAACATCGGGATTCGACGCCTGCGATTTTTCCAGCACTTCCATCCCATCCATTTTCGGCATTTTAATATCGCATAAAACAATATCGTAATCACCTTCCTGGATCATGCGAAGTCCCTCGGCGCCATCGCCTGCTTCATCCACAGCGTATCCTTCGTATTCGAGTATTTCCTTTAAAGTTTTCCTGATGCTTTTTTCATCATCGATCAATAATATATTAGCC
>JBIOHA010000362.1:0-2453 GCA_044448625.1 Chitinophagales bacterium
GATAATAAATCGAGCAAGGTGAAATACAAGGAATATTCGATGTTCACTACATACGATTATTCTGTAGCCGATTATGATAAACCTGAAATATTCGACACCGTTTACGATAAAGCGACTTTTTATTTTAAGCTGGACCCATTTACGCTTGAAAGCTCCGACTCCCTCGATTTTAGAAAAGTAAAATTTGATGGCACCATGGTGTCGGCGGGAATTTTTCCTGATTTCAAAGAGTCATTAAAATTACAGGACGACAGGTCATTGGGGTTTAAAACAAAAACACCCGAATCAGGATTTACCGCTTATGGAAAAACAGGAAAATATACTGGCAATTTAACATTAAGCAACCAGGGCTTCAGAGGATCTGGCAAAATTGATTTCATGGCCTCTGCTTCCGATTCAAAAGACATTATATTTTTTCCTGACTCCACCATTGCCAACGTTGATAATTTCGCTGTCGTAAAAAAAGAAAGCGGCGTTCAATTTCCGCAGGCTTCGAATACAGGCGTAAAAACCCGCTGGTTACCCTATGAGGATAAAATGATCGTGGAGCAGGGAATTAAACCATTCGACATGTTTGACGGCGCCTCCACTTTAAAAGGAACTGCAATAGTAACATCAAAAGGATTATTGGGCGATGGAACAATGTTTTGGGGAGAAGTGAAAATGAAATCAAATCAATTTAAATATCTTGCCGAACATGCAAAATCAGATACTGCAGGTGTAACGATCGGGCAGGTTACGCCCGACCTAGTTGCATTGAAACTCGACAACGTAAATATGGACGTTGATTATACAAAACGTGTTGGGCATTTTAAGGCGAATTTCGATACCATCATGACCGAATTACCATATAACCAATATAAAACCGACATGAATGTTTTCGATTGGGTAATGGATGAACGCACCGTTTATTTTAATTCAACAAAAGAATATTCAAACTTTTTCTCAACAAATGGCGGTCAGGATAGTTTGGTATTCCAGGCCAAAACAGGAAAATTTAATCTCAATACTTATTTGCTGAATGCGGAGGGTGTTCCGTTAATTGCCATCGCTGATGTGCATGTAATTCCTGACAGCGGAAAAGTATCTATTGAAAAGGGTGCGAAAATGGGAACACTCTATTATGCAAAAATAAAAGGGGATACACTTAATTTTTATCATAACCTCGATAATTGTGTGGTCAATATCATGGGTAAATATTCGATGACGGGAACGGGAAAATATACTTATACCACTCCGCAGGGAAGAAAAGAAATAATCAATTTTAATGATATAAGGGTAATTAAAGAAATTGACTCCATTATGGAGGAAACACATCACCATGTTTTAGCAAAAGGTTATGTTGAAGACAGTTCAAATTTTGTTTTGGAAGAGAAAGTGAATTTTAAGGGGCCGGTGGAATTAAAAAGCAATGATCAATTTCTGCGATACCGCGGTTATGTAAAACTCGACGTGATCGATTCTGCAAATTTCCGCACCGACTGGTTCCGGGTGGATGCATCGATAGATCCTAAAAACCCGGTGTTTAATTTGAATAGTGCGGTTACAGAAAGAAATGATTCTGTTTATGCGGGAATTTTCAGGGATAATGATACGGCAGCATTATATACCACATTGATGGCAAGAAAATCTTCTATTTCGGATGCCACTTTATTTTCGGCGAGAGGGCAGGGATATTATAATGAGACCGACCAAACATTTTATTTTGGTAACCTCGAAAAACTGGATGACCCAACAGCAAAAGGATCAATAATGAAATATGGCGATAAAACAGGGGCTCTGTTTGCTGAAGGAAGATTGAAAATGGGATTAAAGACAGATCTCTGCGATACAAAAGCATACGGTACAATTACTAAACGGCCCAACAGCGATCAATATAAAATGGATGCCAGTGTAACATTTGAAATTCCATTGCCCGACGACCTGCTGAAAAAAATGGGCGATATGCTGGTCACCTCAAATTCGGATGCTGGCGCTGCACCTATAGATTATGCAATTGAAACGCAGATCATTTCTGCTATAATGGAATTGGCAGATGAAAAAAACGCATTTAAACTTGTTAATGATGCTTCGTCAAAAGGATATCTCGATAAACCACGTGATTATCCTGCAACAATTTTCCTTTCCGGTTTAAAAATGATTTGGGATCCTGCATCGCGATCATTCCATACTACAGGCTCAGATGCAAAATTATTATGGATCAATGATGTGGCCTTCAACCAGCATATTAAATGCTACGCCGAATTTGGCAAGCGCAGCGGCGGCGATTATTTCACTTTATATTTTGTAACACCAAGCGAAGATTTTATTTATATTCACTACAAACGCAACCAGCTAAAATTATTTACTTCACGCGAAGATATTAATGCCGAAATATTTGGCTACGACAGCAAAAAGCGTGTTATCGAAACAGAAAAAGGAAATATGGTATTTATGCTGGAAGGAAAAAATGC
>JBIOHA010000363.1:0-2450 GCA_044448625.1 Chitinophagales bacterium
AAAATGATCTGCCCTGCGTAGCAATGAGGAGGTCATTGTTTTTAATTGTCATGTCTGTTATAGGCACAATGGGTAAATTATTCTGGAACGGATACCAGTTATTTCCATCATTAAAAGATATATACATGCCGTATTCAGTTCCGCAATATAAAAGACCACTGCGCATTTTATCTGCACGAATGACCCTTGTAAAGTGATCTTTATTTATTCCATTTGTAATTTTCTTCCACGATTTACCATAATCATCAGTTACGAATAAATAAGGTTGAAAATCATCTGATTTATATCTTGTTGCAGCAAAATACATTTTCCCTTTTTGAACCGGATCTACTTCTATACAATTGATCATTGTTGAAGGCGGAAGATCTGCCGGTGTAATATTTTCCCAATTGGACCCTCCGTCTTTAGTAACATATACCAGTCCATCATCACTGCCTGTATAAATCAGATCTTTTTCTACTGCTGATTCTGCAGCGGCGAAAATTGTGCAATACACCTCAACACCGGTATTATCTTTTGTAATAATTCCACCACTGGGTTTTTGTTTTGATTTATCATTGGTGGTGAGATCCGGAGAAATTGCGTTCCATGTTGTTCCTCCATCAACAGTAGAAAATAAAACATTTCCTGCCGCATATAATTTTTTTTGATCATGCGGAGAAAAGAATAGCGGGAAATTCCATTGAAACCGGTATTTCTGAATATCGGCCCCTTGCCCAATAGGATCGTTTGGCCAAACAGTGATATTTCTTGAATCACCATTAAGATGATCGTATTTACCAATAAATCCGGAATAATTTCCACCGTAAACAATATTATAATTCAATGGATCGGCAACAATATGGCCGCTCTCAAATCCCGCCGTTGGCTCCCAGTCATTTCCGTCTATCTGTCCGTCTTCACTGCGATGTTTTATCCGCACCGATGAATTATCCTGCTGTGCTCCAAGCAATCGGTACGGAACATCATTATCAGTGGTAACCCTGTAAAATTGTGCCGTAGGTTGATTATAATATGTCGACCAGTTCGCTCCGCCATCATAAGAAATTTGAGCGCCGCCATCGTCGGCAATGATCATGCGTTGCGGGTCAGCAGGGTCTATCCATAAATTATGATGGTCGCCATGCGGTGTATTGATAGATGAAAATGTTTTTCCACCATCTGTGCTTTTCCAGAATTGAACATTGAGCACATAGATGATATTTTCATTTTTAGGGTCGCAAAATATTTTAGAAAAATACCAGGCACGTTGTCTTAATTTACTTTCATCATTTGTTTTGATCCATGTTTTACCTGCATCGGTGCTTTTAAATATTCCGCCTGTTTTAGATTCAACAATTGCATAATAAATATTTGGGGAGGATGGTGAAATTGTTATCCCGATTATTCCCAAAGTATCTTTCGGCAATCCTTTATTCGATGAAATATTTATCCAGTTGTCGCCGCCGTCGGTTGTTTTAAAAATTCCTGAGCCAATTCCCCCGCTTTCAAGAGAATAAGGTGTTCGTTTTACATTCCAGAATGTTGCAAGTAAAATATTTGGATCGGTGGGATCCATTACCAATTCGCAAGCACCCGTTTTATCATTTACAAATAATATTTTTTGCCATGTTGCGCCACCGTCTTTAGATCTGAATATACCCCTTTCATTGTTTGGCCCGAATAAATGACCAAGCGCAGCACAATAAACGATATCCGGGTTTTTGGGATGAACTACTATGCGCATGATATGCCTTGTATCGTTCAGCCCGATATTTTTCCACGAGCGTCCGCCATTTTCACTCTTCCACATTCCAAATCCTTCGCTCACATTTCCACGCATGGTATTTTCGCCCATTCCAACATAAATAACAGAAGGATCAGTTTTACTTAATTCAATAGATCCCACAGATCCTCCAAAATATTTATCAGAGATATTGTTCCAATTGCTGCCGCCATCATTTGTTTTCCAAACGCCTCCTCCTGTTGCACCAAAATAGAATAGTTGTCTATTCTCCGGGTCACCTACCACCGCAGTGCTTCTCCCACCTCGCCACGGGCCAATGCAGCGGAATTGCAATTGATTTGTAATGGATGTATCGAATGGGATGTATTCAGTGGTTTTATTTTTTTGAGCGGATAGTATCTGGGAAACAGAAAGTAGGATGAATAAAAAATATATTTTCATGCTTTTGATTTGAGGTGAAATATTAAGCACTGTTTAAAACATGGCTAAAATAAAAAAATCCGGCCATAGCCGGACTGCTTTAACTTTTGTTAGCGGAGAGTCAGGGATTCGAACCCCGGGAGGCTTTCACCTCAACAGTTTTCAAGACTGCCGCAATCGACCGCTCTGCCAACTCTCCGGGGTAAAGATAAAAAGAGGAACCGAGACTTTCAAGAAGAGAAAATTTGATAATTTATGCTAGATGATGTTATTTAATTTTAGCCAATCCCTTCCAGGTTTACTT
>JBIOHA010000364.1:0-2432 GCA_044448625.1 Chitinophagales bacterium
AGCTTATACCATATACTTTGATTATAATAAATTCCAAGAAATAAATTCGCGAGTAATAAAATAGGAACGATCTTCAATCCCGAATGATAATTTTCACCGATAATGATCTTAAATATATCGGGAAACATCCCCACACCTAAAAAAATAAAACAGCAAATGATCACGAAATATTTCATCACGCGGGCATAGGTTGCAGCAGCATTTTTTTCAGATGACTGAGAAAAGAAAAACGGCTCAGCACCCATTCGAAAACCCTGCACAGCAAGCGTCATAAAAATTGAAATTTTATATACTGCGCTGTAAATTCCAACCTGTTTTAAATTCTCATTTAATGTTCCTGAACCCCAGTATTTGATCAATATCCTGTCGAGGGTTTCATTGATCATACCCGCGAGGCCAATAATAATTAACGGTGAACCATAGCGCATTAATTTTTTCCAGATAACGATGTCAAATTTTAAATGCAGCAATGTTGGAATAAAAATGGCGAATGTAACAGCGCTTGCAATTAAATTGGCAATAAATACATAGGCAATTCCATATTCAGGCTGATAGGTAAATCCCAAAAACTCAAACATGGTATGGTCGTGTTTTAATGCAGGTAAAAGAAAAAAGAGATTGAGTAAAATATTAATTGTGATATTGGTGAGTTTAATGCTAAAATATTTCCATGGTTTATTTTCCAGCCTCAATTTTGCAAAAGGAATATTCACCAGCGTATCGAACCCGATGATCAATGCAAAAAATATGATATAATTATTTTTACCTGGATAATTGAGCGCAGTTGCAATACTGCCCGAGGAAAATATCAAAGCGCCAACAAGAATTACCGTAGAAACAATCAATGAGATCTGCGCCGTGTAAAATACTTTGGTCTTATCTAAACTGTTTGAGTTATTTGATGCAAATCTGAAATATGCCGTTTCCAATCCAAACATACATACCACATTAATAAACGTAACGTAAGCATACATTTCTGATATGATCCCGTAATCCGCCTGATCGGTAAAAACACGTGTATGCAACGGAGCGAGTAAATAATTAAGCGCACGTACTAAAATAGTACTGAGACCATAAATAGCAGTTTGTGATGCAAGTTTTTTTAATGACGAATTGCTCAACTTGTTTATTAATCAGGTCAAAATTGCATGAACCTGCTAATAATTCAAACTCAGGTCTCAACATTATTATTGTTTTCTTTCCCAAATTTGAATAATTCACTATAAAAATATTTATCTTAGTAGCCTTTGCACAGCCTATAGCCTATGATGAAAATTTACACCACGCTTTTACTGTTTGTTTTTGCTGCTCTTGGATTGGGTGCCCAAACATTCCAGTTATACACCGAAGATTTTAACGGACCTGCTCCAGGCTTCACCTTAAATACTCCGGGACCAGGAGGCGCAGCCTCAGGCACAAACCAATGGGTGATCAATGACAGCTATGCGGGTGGGTTCGGATACCCCAATACCACAACCCAGGATCTGACAGAATTCGGAACCATAGGCGGCGCCCCCATGAGTACTTACCTCCACATTTACGATCTGGAAGGCGCACCGGCAATTACCTGTGCAAGCTATAATCCTGATAATGCCTCCGACAACTTTGCTGAAATGACCAGCGGATTTTGTACCCTCGGGTTGGTGAATATTGAATTTACTTTTTTCTGGTTGGGAAATGGCGGCCCCGGAGATTACGGACAAGTTTATTATAGCGCTGATGGCGGCCCGTGGACAGCAGTTGGAATGGGCTTATACAACGACCAGGAACTTTGGAAATATGAAGTGATCACAGATCCCGCATTTGAAGATGTGGCCGATCTCAAATTTGGCTTTCGATGGATAAACAATGATGATGGTGGTGATAGCGAAATTTCTTTTGCCATCGACGACATCATTGCAGTGGGAACTTATGATGAAGCCATTCACCCCGTGGATATCGTTATTGATTTTTTATTCCCTGATCCCGTTTGTAAACTGAGCACACTCATCATCGGCTGGTCACTAACCGATCCGCTTTGTGATGGAATTTATGAAATTGAACTCTCCAACGCCGCGGGTGTATTTGCAACCCCAACGAGCCTTGGCGTTTTTAACATTTTTGCAGAAGATACTACCGGTGCAATCGCAGTAATAATTCCCGGCGTTGTTCCCGACGGCACCTGTTACAAAGTGAGAATAAACCGAACGTCTCCGCTACCCGAGATAAACGGTGAAGCCAGTATTTGTTTTGAAATTGAGAATTGCCCGAATACTATAACGACGCTGCAGCCTGTGGTCACTTACGACAGCAATGCCGTTTGCGTGAACAGCGTGATAGATGTTCCATTTTTCTCAACAGGGGTATTTACTCCGGGAAATGTATATACAGCCCAACTAAGTGATTCACTCGGAAGTTTTGCATCGCCTTCAGTTATTGGGACATTTTTCAGC
>JBIOHA010000365.1:0-2411 GCA_044448625.1 Chitinophagales bacterium
CTTCATTTCTTTCAAAAATCTTTAGCAGTCTTTTTGTTAGTTCGTTGGCAATTTGCTTCAGGTTCAATTTGTTCCCTGATCCTGCAGGGAATTCAAAACTGAATTTGTCGCCATAGTATTCATAATATTTCCGAAGTGCATTTATGATCAGGTGGTTTAGTGGTAACCATATTGGTCCACGCCAGTTGGAATTGCCACCAAACATATTGCTGGTGCTCTCTCCTGGTTCATATTGGATGCTATAGTTGTTTCCTTTGTATCCGAATTCATAAGGATTGTCTTTATATGATCTTGACAAAGACCGGATGCCATAGTCGGATAGAAATTCTGCTTCATCGAGCAGTCTTTTTAGTAATTTTTCAAGCCTGTCATCGATCATTATGGCGAGCAAATAATTACCATCTTTATTTTTATTTTCAATCCCGGAAATAATTCGGGTGAGATCTGGTCTTGTGAGCTTGATGACTTCCAGTCTTGTTTTAAACTGCCAGAGGTGATCGAAAATACTGCTATGCATAATTTCGACTGCGAGTAAAGGAATGATTCCTACAAGTGAGCGAATTCTCAGGTGCTGGCTTTTACCATTTTCAAATTGAATAGCGTCATAATAAAATGAATCCTGATCATCCCAAAGTGAAATATCTTTTTTACCCATATGATGCATAGCCCATCCAATATTTAGGAAATGCCTGAAAAACTTTGCTGCAGATTCTTCATAAGCTTTGTTGTGTTGCGCCAGTTCCAATGAAATGCGCAACATATTAATAGAATACATGGCCATCCAGCTGGTGGCATCGGCCTGCTGAAGTTTTTTAATTCCCGGCGGCATATGGTTCCTGTCGAAAACGCCTATATTATCCAATCCAAGAAATCCACCATCAAAAATATCAGTGCCATTAGCATCTTTTTGATTTACCCACCAGGTGAAATTCATCAGTAATTTCTGAAAAGCTCTTTCCAAAAATTCCCAATCAGAAACGCCAGTTTTTTTCTTTCCTGCTTCATATACATACCACACACTCCAGGCATGGATAGGCGGATTAACATCACTGAAATTCCATTCGTATGCGGGAATTTGTCCATTAGGATGCATATAATATTCCCTGAGGACAACCAGTAGTTGTTGTTTTGCAAAATCCGGATCTATGTGTACAAAAGTAGCCGCATGAAATGCAAGGTCCCATGCTGCAAACCATGGATATTCCCATTTATCCGGCATGGAGATGATGTTGCGACAGGTGAGATGCTGCCAATCGTAATTTCGTTTATAACTCCGCTCTGGTGCTGTTTCGTTTGGCTCTCCAAAAAGCCATTTGAAAACATCGAGATAATAAAATTGTTTTGTCCATAATAGTCCGCCAACTGAATTTCTCAGTAATGATTTATGTTCAGGTGAAAGATTTTTTGGTGTGAGCTTTTCGTAGTATTTATCTGCTTCTAATTGCCGGTTTGAAAAAATCTCATCAAATCCCGTCCAGGGATCTTCGATCCTGAATTTACTAAGCCGGACCTTAAATATTTCTGATGAGCCGGGTTTAATATTTTTCTTCAGCCAGATAGCAGATTTAGTTCCCTTTTTTTTAAGATTAATAGAATCTTCATTGTGAAGAATATAATTATTGATTCCGTCTTTTACGAAAGCTGTATCATTCGGACGATTATACATTCGCCGGTTGTTCGTTTCATTGTCACAGAATAATTGTTCACCTTCTTCGTGATAGAAATAAAAATTCCCATTGCGTGTGGAAGTTGTGAGCAGACAATTGGAAGAGATCGATGCGATATCAGGTTTGGTAAAGCGGGGATTATGTTTCCAGAAATTCCGAAACCATAAATGTGGCAGCACATGTATAGTAGCGGATTCAGGACCACGATTATATACCGTGATCTTCATCAGGATATCATTGGTATCTGCTTTTGCATATTCGATAAAACAATCGAAATAACGGTTATCCCTGAAAACGCCTGTATCGAGAATTTCAAATTCAGGGCTCAAACGATCTTTTCTATTTTGTTTTACCAGTTCGGTATAAGGGAATTCGCGCTGCGGATATTTGTATAGGAATTTGCAGTAGGAATGCGTTGGGGTGGAGTCGAGGTGAAAATAGAGTTCCTTCACGTCCTCACCATGGTTGCCTTCACCGTTAGTTAATCCAAATAACCGCTCTTTTAGTATCGAATCCTTACCATTCCAAAATACCGGAGCCAGGCAAAGGATCTGATCGCCATCGCAAAAACCACCTATACCATCTTCACCCCAACGATAAGCATAACTCCTCGCCAGGTCATGGTTTACAAAATTACATGCATTTCCCTCCCGACTATAATCGTCCCTTACTGTTCCCCATTGGCGTTACGATAAATAGGGACCCCATTTTTTCCAGTGTTTATTATTGTTCGAACGATTTAAC
>JBIOHA010000366.1:0-2406 GCA_044448625.1 Chitinophagales bacterium
CACCCATACATCTCCTTTCAACATCACTGTTCCGGTAATGGTAACTGTTTCATTTTCCGGTAAATTATTTGACGGAGATATATTTATTCCGCAGGATGCTGAGCATAGTTTCTCAACTCCCGGATTTGGAATTACGGCACTGAATAAATTAGCAGTGGAGATGATCATCAATATTATTATTAGCTTTTTCATAATTATTCTATATTGTTATTTGATAAATGCTATATTATTGGGCACAATAAATCTGCCATCATAGGATTTTTCTTCAGTAAATCATTAGTATTAACTGTAATTGAGTGAAAGCAGGCTGCTATAACGTTTTCATGAGGATTTATTTTAAAACCAGCGTATTTGAATTTCTATATATAAAGCTGGTTTAGGGAAAAAACGCCACAATTTTAGGCTCCATGCCCCATTATATTTAAAAGCCATCTTGTGCAAGCCGGGATAAAAAAATTTACGTGTTCGAAATGGAAAATCTGCCGCTCTTAAATTATTTATGAATCAAAATATTTGTTATGGACATTTTTTTTAATTAAGTTGTTTTCTACATTGCACCACTTAAGCAAAAAATGCCTGGTCAGTTTCCCACAATTTTATTCCTGAAAAACTTGCTTTCTAGATAATTACCTTTTAAATTTCAAAAAATTACACTTATGAAATACATAATCCGCAGCACTTTTGTACTTATCCCTTTTTTAATCTTCTCTTTTAACATTAACGCACAGTCTCTTATGTGGGAAAAAGATTATGGAGGCGATCAGTATGACTGGGGCAGGGACTTGTTAATTCTTGATGATGGTCACCTGATGTTGCTCTGTACGGCCAGATCAACTGCCCACGACCTAACTGGTACCGGCAATCATGCGCTCGGTGATTTTTGGGTTGTTGAAACAACTGAAGATGGTGATATCATTTGGAGCAGATGTTATGGAGGAACAGGAATAGAACATGCCCGCTCAATTATTCTCGATGATGATGGCAATTATGTTATTACTGGATATTCAGCTTCTTCTGATGGCGACGTAATCGGAAATCATGGACTCAACGATGTTTGGGTGATAAAAATAAGTCCAACAGGTGTGCTGCTCGACCAGAGAAGTTTTGGTGGTTCGGCGGATGACCTTGTTTATGATATTATTCAAACTGCAGATGGCGGTTATGCTTTGGTTGCAGGAACACAATCAAATGATGGCGATGTGAGCGGATTGCATTATGATGGTGTAGGTCCGACAGAAATGGATTTCTGGGTTGTTAAAACAAATGAAGATCTTGATATTGAATGGCAAAAATGTTTTGGTGGTATGAAAGACGAAGTTGCATATGATCTGGTTGAAACTCCTGCTGGAGAATTTATTGTTACCGGTTGGACAAATTCAATTGACGGAGATGTGAGTGGTTGGCATGAAGAAGTAGAGGAAGAAGAGGAGGAAGAGGAAGAAGAATATTACGATCCATATGGCGATATCTGGACAATTAAAGTGAGCGCTGCAGGTGATTTAATTTGGCAGCGTTGTTATGGTGGTGGCGAACACGATTTTGCACAGAATATTCTTGAAGACGGTTTCGGAAATTATATGATCGTTGGCTATACATCTTCAGAAGATGGTGACGTGGTTGATGCACATTTTCCAAGTATATGGACATTGCGCATTGATGGCGATGGTGAAATTTTAAATCAATATCTCTACGGTCATTCCGGAAATTACTGGATGGCAAGTGCACGTGCTTCAGACGGTGGATTTCTTTATACAATGGAATCACCATATAATGAAGGTATTGCTCAATGTGAATTCGGCGAATATGATAATTACTGGATATTTAAAACCGATTTTAAAGGAAGGATATTATGGCAAACCTGTCTGGGCGGTATGAGCTGGGATTATCCCTATGCAATTGAAGAAGCTCCTGATGGAAATTTTGTTGTGATCGGTTCTATTGCCGACGATGGATTTAATATTTCTGAAATGCACGGGGTGAAGCATGATATCTGGGTGGTGAAAGTTGCTAATGATGCTCCATCAAATTCAATTGTGATAAATACATTTCCAGGTCAGGCGATTTGCCCGGGTGCCGATATCACTGTTCCATTCGCTGCTTATGGCGTTTATAATAGCGGAAATAATTTCACATTGGAAATATCAGATGAAACCGGAAGCTTTGCTTCACCGGAAGTAGTGGCAACAATTAATTCGAAAGCAAGCGGATTTCATGAATTTATTACGACATTACCCGGAGATATTACACCTGGCGGTGATTTTAAATTGAGGGTGAAGAGTTCAAATCCATCGGTAATTGGTTCGGAAAACCAGGGCGATATTACCACCTGCCCAATTCCTTCAGCATTAACAGATGTGGTATTGTCACCAACAAGTGCAACAGTTAGCTGGGATGATGTAAGTTGCG
>JBIOHA010000367.1:0-2345 GCA_044448625.1 Chitinophagales bacterium
ATTTTCTCATGGCTTCGTTAAGCAATGCGGCATTATCCGCTGAGGCCCGACGTTTTGCTCCGTATTTAATCCGGTAGGCGATCGTGAGTTACTTCGGTGGATTGGTGGATTTTTTTACGCAATACATTAAATAAAAAAATCCATTTTAATCCGCCCGATCAGCGTCATCCGCGTTCATGTATTTCATTTACTTCCCTTTCCCCTGCAAAATAATTAACACAGTGTAGATCATTATTTTAAAGTCGATGGCGAGGCTCATGTTCTCGATGTACAGCAGGTCGTATTTCATGCGCTGTATCATCTGATCAACATCACTGGCATATCCGAATTTTACCATTCCCCAACTGGTTAACCCGGGTTTTACTTTTTGCAGATGTTTGTATGTAGGTGCGATGCTGGTAATCTGATCAATATAAAATTGCCGCTCGGGCCGCGGGCCAACAAGGCTCATTTCACCTTTCAAAATATTTATCACCTGTGGCAATTCATCAAAGCGCCATTTCCGCATGATCTTTCCCCAGGGCGTTATCCTTTCATCATTTTCACTCGATAGTGCGGGACCATCTTCTTCTGCATTCATGAACATCGAACGGAATTTATATATCGTAAATGGTTTATTATTTATTCCTATCCTTTGCTGCTGATAAAATATTGGCCCGCTGGATGAAAGTTTTACTTTTATCGCAATAAATAAAAATAATGGCCATAATAATAAAAGCACAAGTATTGAAATGGTGATATCGATAAAACGTTTTACGAATCGCTGCCATTTGGGCATGAGATCGGGATAAATCTCAATGAGTACCGCACCCAGCACATTGCTCATTTTTACCGAGCCTGAAAGTATATCATACATATCAGGAACGATCTTGATCACAATATTTTCTTTTTCCGCTATGGTATCAATTATTTTATTCAGCAAATGATGTTCGGATGTTTCAATGGCAATGATCACTTCATCAACATTCCTTTCATGCATAATTGCACCGAGCTGCGATAAATTGCCAAGACTTGGAATATATTTCCCGAGTTCCGACCCATTGCTGCCATTTGCTTCAACATATCCGGTAAATGCGTAACCCAATGATTTTTTATAACGGGTAATTTCATTGTAAATGGACATTGCACGCTGATCGCTGCCAATTATTATGGTATTATAACTTACCACTCCCTTTTGCAATTGCCGTTTCGCGGAAGTGAGTATTACCAAACGGCCGATGAACGTGAGCAGAAACTGCCCGAAAAATAAAAGAAAGAATATCTGGTAATAATCCCTATAATTCTGAATATAATCGTCGAGCAAAAGGCTGAAGAATATAATGAGCACGCCAATGAATGTTACAACAAATGTTCGGGTGAGTTCCGCAAGCCTCGATTTCCTGTAAATGTCAGTATAAGTTCCGGCAATAAAATACAGAAATACCCAGATCAATGGGATTCCGAAAACGCCAATATAAAAATTGCGGTCATTTAATACCTGGTGGAGATGAATAGGGAAATCTTCAATTACAAATTTTCGGTATAAAAATAATCCGGCCCAAACCACCATTGCTGAAAAATAATCAACAAGGATATAGCTCAGAATGCCGATCTTTTTTTTATAACGCATTAATTGGATTGAATGATCTTTAAATTATCAAATAATATAGAAGTAGTGTCGCTGGTAGTATTATATGCCCTGAATTCAAGAATATATGATTCCGGTTGATATTGCGCAAAAAACTGCAATGCGGGGTTGAGGTTTACATATATTTTATTCCAATAATCCTTCGGCGTAATTGTAAGCAACTCGTCATAAATAGTTGAGCCACCTGTTGTGATACATTTCAGCCAGACATTGTAAGAAATGTCGGCCATATAATCAATTTCTAAAAATAGCTGGTGATCAATAGTTGGAAAAAAAAGTGGGTTGTCTGAGCGTGTGCCTACCCTGAATGTGTCAAGGTCGTCGGTCATGGTGGTTATTGCAGAACGAACTCCTTCAAAAACCAATTCTGGATTTGAAGTTGTGTTGAGTTCTGCATTGCTTTCAACGGCTTCGAAGGAATTGCCTATTTCAAATCTATCGCGAAATAAAAATGAAATGGCAGTAGATGGTTTATATGTAGTAGACGGAAAAATTGTATCGGTAATTCCTTCAACTAAATTTTTTGTTATAGTATATCCGTTATAAAAAGGATATATCATTCCGGTACCTGAAATTCCATTCTCCTTAATTCCTGCATAAACAATAATTGATGTTTCTCCTGATGCGAGAATAGGAACCGTTGCCGGCAATTCAAATGCGCCGATAAATTCATTGTTTGCATATACCCAGGCGTCGGTTATTTTAGAAGAAGGATATC
>JBIOHA010000368.1:0-2342 GCA_044448625.1 Chitinophagales bacterium
AATCTGTTGAAAATGCAAAAGAACCTCATTGGTAATACAACGGCTTTTGAAAATGATAGTAAATATATCGGCAAACTTCGATTCGACTATTTGTATTATAATTTCTATATAGCATCAATAATGATCATCCCTGTGTTCATTTCATTCAATTACTTTAATATCGGTGAATCGACTTTGGCGAAACCTGTTTTATTTGAATTTATTAAGATATCGCCCTTGCTTATAATTACGGCGGTCTTATTCGTGGTTCATGTTGTAGAAATGTGTATATATTTTTTTAAAGGTGAAAACAAGAAAATATTTATTGAAGAATTGGCATTTTTTGATCATGTGAGGATCAGTATTTTTTTTGTTTTAATGATCCTCTCGGGGCCGATAATTTATTCAGTCAAAAATTTGCCGGTGGAGTATATGTATGTTGCGATCGCTTTTGTAACGCTCGGCGATATTGCATTAAAACTCTGGTTTAACCAGGATAAGGAAACTGTTATTTTCTGATATATGGAATGGAATATGAATAATAAGGAAAGACGGACAATGAAGGCGTCAATATTGTTTTCAAATATATTGATCCTTTACAGTATTATTTTTCAGGAATTGAATTTTTCGGGAGTTCTGTTTTTATTTTTTATCGACCTCGCTGTTCATCCTATTTTTCAGCTGGCAAAAGCAGAGAGAACACCCATTAATTTGAAAGCGGAGAATCAATTAAAGTATTCGGGTGAATTAACGTATTGGGATGAGAGAAAATACAGGGGTAAATCAGAATTCATTTATATGATGAGCAACATTATCATATTATCATTTATGATGGTATATATCATTGCAGTGCCGGCAATTATTGTTTCGGGTGAAGAGGTAAAAAGTAATCACGAATTGATATTCCCATTTCAAAATAACTGGTTCTGGGCCTGTGCGTGTGCAAATACTTTATTATATGGAGGAAGAACCTTTTATTATTTGAGATCCGGTCTGAATAAATTCACTTATTTTGAAAATATACTTGATTTTGATCTCCTGCGATACTGGTTATTTTTTGTATTTGTAATATTTGGGGCGGTATTTATTGGTTATATTCATTCACAGTTAACATATACCATTGAAATAGGAATAATAGCTTACGCCATTCTCTATTTTATTTTAAAATTGTGGATAGATATGCGGGAGGTCAAAAGGTTGCCAACGGGAGGGGATATTGTTATTTAAATTAAAACAATCATAGCACAGTTAACAGTCGCAGTTGGCAGTCGCAGTAGACAGCTGGCAAACCATGCAACCTTGCAAACTCAGAACTCAGAACCCAGAACCCAGAACTCAGAACCCAGAACCCTTTTTCACCTATCTGCTAATCACCAATTTTTGAGTACCCACAGGCACATCATTCTGCATTAAACTGACAAGATATAATCCAACCGGTAAATTTGTTATGGAAATTATAGTTTGATCATGAACATCCGATCTATCTAAAACGATTTTCCCCTCTATATTAGAAATGGTAATGCGATTTGTTTTAAGATCCGATGCCGGAATATTGACCGTAATAATTTGCTGAGCAGGATTTGGAAATATATTCCATGCATTGTTGATGTTTACCGAAGCAATTCCGGTAATGCAATCAAGTGCCGCTTTAAGCACTTCATCAATACCGGCCCGCACACCTTCAATAGTAGGTGTAACAATTGAATCTATCTGCACGCCTACACGCTGTGTTTGTGAACTATCAGGATATAAAACTTCCAGGGTAGTGAACCATGTTTCAAGAGAATCGGGCAGAAAAATAATTGAAATATTTCCATCAGCGCCTGCAGTTTGAGAACCGATCACTTTATGATTTGGGAAACTCTGCAATTTCATAATTGTATACTCAGCCTGGCTTTGTGTCATCTCATTACATAACATATAGATCTTGCCGGCATATGGTTCATGGCCGTCAATGCCGCTCTCTTCATAATATGGCGGATCGCTAAAAGTTCCTGCATATAATGGATCTGGTTGGTTAAGAATGGCTGACACTTCCTTGCTCCCCATAAGTTTATTTACCAAATTCCAACCAGTTCCCAGCGGATAGTTGCGTATATCGATAATGATCGCCGGCAATTCTTTAAGGTCATTGTACATTCCATTGACTTCACTCGTAGTGATTTTCCCCATGTTGACGTACCCATATCCGCACTCAATGGTATCATATGTTTCATATTTATCGGTTAAATAATAATATTGATCGCTGAATGTAGTTGCATCTTCTGTGCGTTCAATTGTTACTGTAAAATCACCGGTCTCATTTTCAGCATCGATCTCCATTTCGCTGCCTTCGGGACCTAACAACATGCTCACATATACAT
>JBIOHA010000369.1:0-2329 GCA_044448625.1 Chitinophagales bacterium
TGAGGAGTGAGGAATATAGGAATGGGTTTATCGTAACATTTTAAAGTTCAGGATATTTTTTATTAATTTTAGATATATTTGTTTAATCCTTAAAAATTTGTTTATGTTCCTTCATTTAAATCATACCAAAGATCCTATATATTTTGAAACCAGGAGATTTGTCAATGAATGCTATAAATTAACCAAAGCCTTTCCATTAGAAGAAAAGTATATTTTAACACAGCAAATTAGGAGAGCGGCCATATCGGTTCATTTAAACTTAGCAGAGGGTGCCTCAAGAAACAGTGGGGCGGAAAGAAAAAGATTTTATGATATTTCAAGAAGTTCAATCGTTGAAATCGATGCCGCCCTTGATATTGCGGAGGACTTTAATTATTGCAACAAAGAACAATTAATAAATGTTGGCCGCTCCATGGTTGAATGTTTTAAACAATTAAGTCGCATAATAAAATCACTGAGTTAAATATTATGTTGAACCCCTGCATTCCATATTCCTCTATTCCTCCATTCCTCTATTCCTCCCGCTATGTCTGACCTCGCCTGGATAGCCCTACTCATCATTCTCTACATGGTAATCATAAAACCCATGATGCAGGGAATGGTGCAGCCGGAAAGAACGAATACACAGCAAAGGACGGAAGTGAAAAAAAATTCACCCTCATCTGAAAAAAAAAGCGGAAATAAAAATGATGATTACGTGGATTATGAAGAGGTAAAATAATAATACTAATTACGTGTCTATTTATTTGTTGAATTAAAACGTTGCGAGTATTGAATCATGCACTAGAAGCTATTCAATCTTCCCAACCATATTCATCGGAACAACCCACTGGTCAAATTCTGCTGCTGTGAGATAGCCTAATTCAACAGCAACCTGCTTTAAAGTTTTATTTTCCTTATGTGCTTTTTGGGCAATTTCAGCAGCTTTATAATATCCAATTTTATTATTCAATGCCGTAACAAGCATAAGGGAATTGTCGACGTGCTTTTTAATGTTCTCCCCGATTGGTTCGATACCGGTGGCGCAATTATTATTAAAAGAAACGCAGGCATCGCCGATCAATCTTGCAGAATGCAAAAAATTGTAGATCATCATCGGTTTGAAAACATTCAGTTCGAAATGACCTGTAGCACCACCGATATTTATTGCTACATCATTTCCCATTACCTGTGCAGCCACCATGGTCAATGCTTCACATTGCGTGGGATTTACTTTTCCCGGCATAATAGATGAACCGGGTTCGTTGTCGGGGATTTTAATTTCACCAATTCCACTTCGCGGTCCGCTGGCCAGTATTCGAATATCGTTGGCAATTTTCATTAAACTAACTGCAACCGTTTTTAAAGCACCATGCGATTCAACAATGGCATCATGTGCGGCCAATGCTTCAAATTTATTTTCTGCAGTAATAAAAGGAAGGCCACTCAATTCAGCAATATTGTTTGCAACAAGTTCAGAATAACCATCAGGGGTATTAATTCCTGTTCCAACGGCAGTTCCTCCCAATGCCAATTCACTTAAATGGAGGAGTGTATTTTTAATTGCTTTAATTCCATGTTCCAGTTGAGAAACATAACCGCTTATTTCCTGCCCCAGTGTTAAGGGTGTTGCATCCATAAAATGTGTTCTGCCGATCTTAACGATTTTCATATACGCTGTTGATTTTTCCCTGAGCGTATCTCTTAATATTTCGAGTGCCGGAATTGTATTCGAGACCAAAATTTTATAGGCTGCGATATGCATTGCCGTTGGAAAAGTATCGTTGCTTGATTGCGATTTATTTACATCATCGTTTGGATGAATTAATTTTTTTTCATTCAGCAAACTTCCACCCATTAAAACATGTGCACGATATGCGATCACTTCGTTCACATTCATATTGCTTTGTGTGCCGCTGCCTGTTTGCCACACAACAAGCGGAAACTGATCGCTTAATTTTCCTTCCAGTATCTCATCACAAACCTTTGAAATGATACCCGCTTTTTCCTTTTCCAATACACCGAGCTGATGATTAGTAATTGCTGCAGCTTTTTTTAAAATAGCAAATGCAGCAATTATCTCTTTGGGCATTTTATTTATATCCTCTGCAATTTTAAAATTATCAATTGAACGCTGGGTTTGAGCGCCCCAGTAAACATCGGCGGGAACTTCTACGGCGCCAAGGGTGTCTTTTTCGGTTCTGAACTTCATAATTTATGATAATGAGTGATGAATAATGAATAATGAGTGATGAGTAATGAGAGATGAATGGAAGATTTTTTTGAGCCAGGAAGCTGCAAACTGGAAACAATAGAGACGCCGCTACAGACACAAGCCGGTAACATAAAA
>JBIOHA010000370.1:0-2308 GCA_044448625.1 Chitinophagales bacterium
ACTCATTTATTCAAAACAACTCGAATCAACAAATAATATCAATGAAACTATTTCAATTGATAATTTAAGCAGCGGAATTTATTTCGTGAGACTATATAACGGAATTAATTATTCAGTCCAAAAGGACTCCTTCGGAGAACAAAAATTAATTATTGAATAAAAATAATTACCATGAGAAAACAAATATTCATTTTAATATTGCTAGCTGCCACTGAGCACTGCCTGCTTTTTTCTCAGGCACCTGAAATCGAATGGCAGAAATCTTATGGCGGGAGTATTTTTGATTCCGGAGTTGGAATTAAGCAAACTTCCGACAAAGGTTATATTATTGCAGGGTCTACTTTCTCACATGATGGAGATGTAACAGGACTGCATGGAAGTGAATATGATTCATGGCCATTAAAGTTAGATAGCGCTGGTAATTTAGAATGGCAAAACACTCTTGGTGGATCGTATGGAGATTATGGCAGCGATGTATATTTAACTGCCGACGGAGGTTTTATTCTGCTGGGCTTTGCTGGTTCAAATGATGGTGATGTAACTGGACATCACGGTTTACTCGGTACGCCTGATATCTGGCTGGTAAAAATAAATTCACTTGGTCATAAAATATGGCAAAAATGTTTAGGTGGCAATGGTGGTGAAACTCCCGGAGACTTGGTGTTTACTGCTGATGGAGGGTATTTAATTGCCGGCAGAACTCATTCTGTAAATACAGGTGATGTTGTTGGAGGTCATAGTATTTTCTCAGATGATGTTTGGTTAATTAAGACAAATAGTACCGGTAGTATTGTGTGGCAAAAAGTGTATGGCGGCACTGAAGATGAAATTGCAGAATCTATAATACCTGCAATTGGAAGCGGATATGTGGTATTAGGCCAGGCAAATTCTACTGATTTTGATGTAACAGGAAATCATGGTGAAAATGATGTATGGCTATTAAAGTTAAATAATACAGGAGATTTATTGTGGGAAAAATCATTGGGTGGAACTAAAGATGATGTGGGGTTTATTATTCGTCAAACAATTGATAATAATTATATCATCGCTGCCAGCTCCATGTCAAATGATGGGGATATTTCAGGCCATCATGGAATTGCTACAAAATCTGATATATGGGTCGCTAAAATTGATACAACAGGCAATATTATCTGGCAAAATTCATTTGGGGGTTCTGAAAATGAGAATCCTACACAATTGCACGTGGAGAGTGACGGAAGTTTTATTATAACCGGTTCAACTTATTCAAATGACGGCGATGTTTCCGTACATTATGGCACAACTGCCGAGTCTGATTATTGGATGTTTAAACTGGATTTTGCGGGAAACTTTATCTGGCAAAAATCATACGGCGGTTCAGATTTTGATAGCTCATGGGGAAGTGCAAGCAACGATGACGGATCATTTACACTATGTGGAAATAGTTCATCCGATGATGTTGATGTTTCTTTAAATCAAGGTTATAATGATATCTGGATCGTAAAATTACTTCCAGAATGTATTGCCACACCAGAGGTTTGCAATGCCCTTGACGATAACTGCAATGGAGTTATCGATGATGGCATTACAGAAACAATTTCCATCTCCGCAGGCGGCCCAATAATTTTCTGCCAGGGCGGTTCTGTTTTATTAACCGCAACTTATTCCGGTACATCAGTGCAATGGAAAAAGAACGGAACAAATATCGCAGGCGCAACTTCTTCAACTTATTCAGTAAATAAAACCGGTGATTATACTTGCGTTACAACAAGCCCATGCGGAACGGCAACATCATCTTTAATTCACGTCATTGTAAATAAAAATCCTGCAGCATCCATCACCGCAGGTGGTGCAACAACATTTTGCGCAGGTGGAAGTGTAACATTAACCGAAGCAGCAGTTGCCGGCAGTACTTATCAATGGTATAAAGGCGCCAGTGCAATTGCCGGAGCAACATCCACAAATTATATTGCTACAACTGCCGGTAATTATAAATGTAGGGTTACCAAAACAGCAAGTGGTTGTTTTAAAAATTCGAATACAATTACAGTTACAGTTCCATGCAGGGAAGGTGAGGATTTGGTCAATGAAAATGATCCGCAGGATGCTGCGCAAAACTCCTTTTCAATTTATCCAAATCCGAATAACGGAACATTTACAATCAATGCTCTGTGGCCTCTGTGCGCTCTGTGTGAAACAAATAACACCTTGATGGAAGTATACAACCCCCTTGGCCAACTCATCTATTCCCAAAACCTAAATTCATCAACCGGAAATATAAATGAAACAATTTCAATTCCAGAGGATGCTGCGCATAATAATTTATCAT
>JBIOHA010000371.1:0-2252 GCA_044448625.1 Chitinophagales bacterium
ACTGATTATCCTCGCCCATAACCGGTGAATAAATTCCCACCAGTAAATTTTTTTAAATTGGTTGATAGTAAAATCAGTATTGATCTTTTGGTATTGAGCTGAAGTTTTATAGTGATCTAATTCTATAATCCATCTAGCTTCGGAAGTTGGCGGTAAGGATCCCATCACCACATCCCATTCTGTAATCGACAATCCAGATTCCGTTAATCGTGTAATGCCACCGATCATTACCTGAATGATTACCATCACTGCTCCTGTCCATAACCAAATTCTAACAGCTTTCATATTCAGGGACCAAAATTAGCTGGTAAATCCTATAAAATAATATGCCTCCGGGTTATTTTCCCGGAGGCATATCAAATATTTTCGATTCATTTATTGAGCGATGATCTTACCCGTTATTTTATTTCCTGATTCAGAGATCAGGTTATAGAAATAAATACCGGAAGGGATTTCATCTTTCTCGATAATTACTGAATTGGAATTAATGTTTTTTTCGATGACCGACTTCCCATTCATATCAACAAGCGAGAACATATAATTTTCTCCATTATCATTCGCAAAAGTGATGGTTGTTGATTCGCTAAATGGATTTGGCGAAACCTGTGCTTCCGCAATTTTTTCAGCCGATAATTTTAATGGCGGATTATACAATACCTGCAATTTTGGATGATTGGATGCATCAGGAAAATCGCTTGAGCAGAATAAAAGGCTTCTATAAGCAACTTCAGTTTTCAACCTGAGTTGAAAACCATGACTATGCTCCGGATCATTCACCATATCCTGAACCATTGCTGTTACGTTGATATGAAAATCCATAGTACCTGAAGTTGTGGCCGGAATTGAAACTGCATTCAAGCCGGTGATGTCGGGTCGGGTATTCCATGTAACTTCAAACTCTTCCCATTCTTCAGTGATCCTTGAAATAACCGAATTATTAACACCACTGTGAACGCCGCCGCCAAACCAGGTATCGGGATTATAAAAAAGGTTTAATTGCGCCGATATAATTTCAGAGCCTTCAGGGATTGACGACAGGTCGAATTCAACCAATGACCTGATGTTGGTAATAACACCACCCGAGGTCCAGGCCCAGGCGTCGAATTCGATCATATCCCCAAAGTTTTCGTTGATATAGCTTGGATAATTTCCGATCCATGCATCTTTACCTTCTTCAGCTCCCGGTTGCAGGATCAAACTAGTTTGAGACTGCAACGTGAAAGCGGTAAGAGCGATTAAGGTTAATGTAAATAATGATTTCATAGTATTTGTTTTTGATTTTGATTTTAGGATCCTAAAGATAAGAAGCATTGACAAACAAATTCATATTCCAATTTTTATCTGTGATGATTTAACTTATAAGTGTGTACATAAAGGTTTCCGGGATCTTGCTTTTAACCTGCATGTCGAACGGCCTTCCTCACCCCTCCCTCTCCGTTCCGGAGATGGCGTATCCTTCTGCCAATCTCACAGTTTAGAAATAAAATCAATCTTTTTCATTTCTACCGCCCATCCTCCGAATAAAAATTATTGCGATCATTTAATTTTTCCATGATCATCGTTCGGAGGATAATTTGTTATATGGATAAAGATTGTTCTCCAATTTAAACCCAGAAAGAATTCTGAAGTAGCGTTTTCCCTGAAAGGGGAAAACAGGAATAGGGGCAGGAATCTAAAGGGTGAATAAAATCTTGCTGTTAGGGACCAAACCCTACGGATTCGAATATCCTTTACTAATTAGTACCACCATTTCACGTAAAAAACAGGTCACTTCATGCAGTTGTGATTAATTCATTGAATTGTTTCTCTATTTTAGTAACGATTATCAAACCTATGAAATCGTACAATAAAAAGCTGCTTGGTTATTCTGCACTTGCAACAGGTTTTCTTTTAATCAAAAAAGAAGGTGATGCACAGGTGGTATATACGGATCCGGAACCTGATATCATGATGTCGGTGGATCATTTTGGGGGACCGGTTTATGAAGAAATATATCTTGATGTAAATGCTGATGGATATGACGATTTTATGTTTAGACTGGAAGATGATTCATCCTCCGGTTCAGCCAGGATATCGCCTTTAAACTCCAACCAAATTGCATTTATTGATGAAACTGTTTTTACAGT
Source organism: Chitinophagales bacterium (assembly GCA_044448625.1). Taxonomy (GTDB): domain Bacteria; phylum Bacteroidota; class Bacteroidia; order Chitinophagales; family BACL12; genus UBA7236. The sequence continues at coordinate 2,127 of JBIOHA010000371.1, forward strand.
TTGTTCTTCATCAGATAGTACTACATATCAGGTAAATCCACAGATATTTTCGGGGAATTTGATCGGGAGCAGTTTTGATTTTACCGATGACGATATATTTATATTTAATTTCGATTGGTACGGTTA
>JBIOHA010000372.1:0-2252 GCA_044448625.1 Chitinophagales bacterium
AAAAACAGAAAAATCATTTCCTGCATAAAGGATACTGTCGTTGTTGGGATTAAACAAAACAGAATGAAATGGTACATCGGGTAATGTTGTGCTGATATCCGTCCAGTTATCACCTGCATTTATTGTTCGGTAAATATGTGGTGTTCCAAAACCGGAAACTGCAATTATTACTTCCGCAGCATTATTTTTATTTACATCGATGTCGCGATAATACCTGTCGGGTAATCCATTGGTTATTAATTCTTTTGTGGTTCCTCCATCAAAACTTCTGAACATATCGGCGTGCCCCCAGAGTCCTGCCGTAGAATAATAAATGGTATCGGGTGTTGAATGTGAAATTCCGATAGATAATAAAACATTCCCGCTATCTGCATCGCCGGGGTTTGGATTGTCGAATAAAGCACCCTGATCATCAGAGCGGTTCAATCTTGTATCGCCTGCAAATAAAACTTGCGGATCGGAAGGTGCGATCATGAACGGCGCAACAAATGCAGCGGTACCAAAAGGAGAAAATATCCCTTCAAAAAAATTATCACCCTGGTCATATGATTTAATAAATTCAGCATATTGATATGAGCCATATTGTATCTGATCATCAGTTTGATCGATCGCATTAAAACATCCATCACCGCCAATTTTCGGTTCCCACATATTTGAACCGGTATATCGCTGCGAAAAATTATCCTGCAAACCACCTAGCCCTACTTCATTGTTTTGCGCACTGAAAGAACCGATATAAAATTGAGAGGTGACATATCCATCGTTGCAATGATAAAAGGATTCACCAAAATCATTTGACCGGAACAAACCACCATCAGTTGCTACATAAACATGGTCGGGACTTAACGGATTGTACATGATATCATGCACATCGGGATGCATTTCTGAATACACTCCGGTATATGATGTTTTTTGAATTATTGAACTTCCTCCATTATTTGTTTTCCATAATTCAACACCACAAAATAATATCTGTTGTTCATTGTCGGGATGAATTAATATTCCTTTTGCGTACCAACCCTGGTATCCTGCAACATCTTCGGCATCAAGTTGTGTCCATGTAGTTCCTCCATTTGTTGTTTTATAAATGCCTTTTGTATTAAATGTGTTTGCCACAACAGCAACAAGCATTTCCGGATTGCTTTTATTTGCAGAAATAGATATCCTTCCGTCATTTGTAAAAGCAGGCAATCCTCCTCCGCTTAAAATATTCCAGCTATCGCCACCATCAATTGATTTATAAATTCCTTTATCGGCAGAGCTTAAATTGCCGACTCCTGCGTACAAAATGCTGGGGTCATCGCTATTTATTTCAAGATCCATCACCATTTTTTTATCTAACTCCAATGTCCAGTTATCACCGCCGTCAAGCGACCTGTAAATTCCTTCGGTTGTAGCTGCATGCAAAATATTTGTATTGGTTGGATCGTAAATAATATCCCAAACTCCATGATTTTCCTGGTAGGTCCAATCAAGGGAAATTTCCCAGGATTCGCCGCCGTCTTTCGAACGCAATATGCCTACACCAAAACTGCCGCGTTCAGTTCTTGTAATTAATCCATTAGTGGAAATTCCGTAGGCATATGTTTCACCGGTTCCTATAAATATTTCATTGTTATCACCAGGATTAATTGCAATTGCTCCAACGCCAACTACGGGAAAACCTGTTTTTATGTATTCCCATGCATCAGTTCCAATTCCTCCTGTTGTAGATTTCCATAATCCTCCGCCGGCACTTCCCAAATAAATAGTTCCGGTATCCACCGGGTCCATAGCAAGACTTATCGTTCTACCGCCAACATTATTGGGGCCGATATTTTCCCAGTCGCTGCTTCTGTTTTGTTCTGAATGGGAGATCAATTCCTGGTATTGCATAAATGCAGCATAATATTTTCCGTTTTCAACATCAGCTTTTGGATAGGCATTTATTTGCGATAGATATGCAAGCGCTTCCAATGCTTCAGACTCAGCTTCGAATTCGAATTCTTTATGTCGCTCGCGAATTGGGGCATTAGTTAAATTGATGGAACAAACAGTGAAAAAAATAATTGCGGAGTAAAGTATTTTTTGCATGATGATCGATTATTCTGCAATTTAATAATTAATAATTTGGGGAGCAAGTGTTCACGAATTGAAAGTTTTTAATCAAACTGACTCATAAATTAATTATTACGTGGCGCTAGCGTCCTTGCTTGAGCCTGCTACCTCCAACGTCCTCGCCTATCATGGCGCAAGCGTCCTCGCTTGTGCCT
>JBIOHA010000373.1:0-2251 GCA_044448625.1 Chitinophagales bacterium
ATATTACTATATGTATACTTAATTTTTACTCTAGCAACTTTAGCTGCCCAAACGGATACTGTTGAACTTACTTATATATCTGAATTTTATTTTGAAAATATTTTACCATATTCCGCATTTACCTCAGAATTTAATAAAGATGGTAATCCTTATGTTTATTCCGCCTGCCGCGAATTAGGCATAGTTACTTTTGATATTTCAAATATTGATTCACCGTTTCCGGTGGATACAATTCCTATTTCTGCCCTGCATAATTTAAATCCCACCAACATCAGTCAGCATGGAAATTATTTATACTGTTCAGTTGGTGGATTTGAAGGACTCGTTCCCCAAAAAGCGGGCTTAGCGATATTGGATATTGATGACCCTGCTGCGCCTTTAGTGACTGATGTTTGGGATTCAACCGCATTTAACCAGGGTGCTGCTATTGTCATTTCAGATGGCCAGTTTGCATATTTGGGTGCAATGGATGAAGGAGTTATTATTCTTGATGTAAGTAATAAATCTGATATTAAATTTATTTCTTCGATATTGCCTGACCCTAATTTTCCCGAAGTGCCAGGATTATTTTCTGTTCCGAATGCAAGAGGACTTTGTTTTTATAGCACGGACAAATTAATGGTGGCATATGATGCAGGTGGATTAAGAATGATCGACATCTCCAACAAAGCAATTCCACTCGAGATAGGAAAATATGTAAATACCGGCATTGAAGATATTGCTCAATCAGCGTATAATAATGTTGCGGTTGTTGACCATTATGCTTATGTGCCTGTCGATATGTGTGGGCTGGATGTTGTTGACATCAGCGATGAGAACATGGAAAATATTTATTGGTATAATCCGTGGAATTGCGATTCTTCAAACTGGGTAGGGAGGCCGGGGCATACAAATGATATCCGTGTTATTGGCGACAGCTTATTATTTGTTTCTGCCGCCGACTCTGAGGTATTGATATTTGATATCTCAAACAGGGAAGAGCCAAAATTGGTTGGCGAATATGCAAATGTTTATGATAGCATTGCTGCCTGGAGCGCTGATGTAACTGAAGACTACATTTCACTGGCATTGGTAAACAATGAAATTTATCAAATTCCATTTTATTCCAATAAGGGAGGAATTGCCATACTGGAATGGAATGCAATTGCCTTCTCCGCAGCCAGTGATTTAATTGATGAACGTAATTTCCATCTTTCCCCAAACCCTGTAACCAATGTTGTGCACCTTCAGGCAGATTTTGAATGGAACAATTATATCATCACCGATTTCACAGGAAAGATGGTGTTGCGATCAGGATTTAATTCAACAATTAATTGCGCTGGGTTAACTTCCGGCCTTTTTATGATTAGTTTGTTTGATAAAGATTATAGACTTCTCGGCACTGCCAGGTTCATCTTCCAAAACTGAAATAATAAATACTGAACAGCAATGAACTTAAAATTGTTGAGATCATAAGCAGGCGCAGGAACACCTGCATGTTTGCAAATTTTTCTTTCCCGTTGTTGAATAAAAGATAAACCCGCCGGTAAACCAATGCCCCTGAGCCATCGAGATAATTTCTTTTCTCGTTGAACAACTCACCCTTTTTATAAAATTTAAAAACTTCCATCAGCCTGATCGTAATGCCGGGGAACGCTGCAATTAAAACAGTGGCAAGCATTATTGAGATAAAAATTACAAGGCCGTATAACATATTATGCTTGGTTTATTGACCGGCTAAGATAAAAAAATCCCGCCTTTCAGCGGGATGCCACATCAAAAATGAATAAAGCGGGTTTAATTTATTAAACTGATGCGCTTTATTGCTACTGCGCTATGAGACTTACATCTTAATAAATATTCCCCTGGTGCAAAATTTGAAATATTTAATAGTTCATGAGGAGATGTGATTTCTTTCTCAAATAACTTTTCACCAACCGTATTAAATATTTCAACAACCACGGCATCGTTCAAGCCGGAAATATCAATATTTACCGCACCGGAAGTTAATGTTGGATAAACATTTATTTTATTGATGAAGTCTTTGTCCTCAATGTTTGTGATCTGCGTAATTTCAATTGTCTTGCAATTCTGATCATCACCATAAACATTTGTTGCATTTAAACAAACGATATATGGTCCTATTTCGGCAAACATATGGTTCGGTTCGGTAAGTGCAGAAGTAGCGCCATCACCAAATGTCCAGCTATAATCGCTTGCATCCACACTTAAATTATTGAACGTAACAAGGTTTGCTGCTACGGTATAATCA
>JBIOHA010000374.1:0-2243 GCA_044448625.1 Chitinophagales bacterium
CAACAATATGCGCAGTTAATGCATTAGTAGTAGTACCCATTGCCCAAATATGAATGTGATGGATATCTTCAATACCGTTAATATTTTTAGCAGCAGAAATAACTTTTTCTATTTCAACATTATAAGGAACGCCGTCGAGGCTCAGCCTGATTGTTTCCTTGAGTAATTTCCATGTGCTGATGAAGATCACAATAATAATTGCAAAGGAAATGAGACTGTCTATCCAGAACCAGTTTGTAAAAATGATTATTATCCCTGAGATAACAACACCTAGTGAAACAGCGGCATCTGCAGCGAGATGCAGGTATGCGCCCCGCACATTAAGATCCTTTTCACGTCCTTTATAAAATAAAAAGGCAGTCACTGAATTAATTATGATCCCAATTGCCGCAACCATGGTAATTATATTTCCCTGCACCGGTTGCGGATCAAAAATGCGTTGAGCCGCCTCCCATCCGATACCGCCAATTGCAATCAGCAGAATTACCGAATTGATCAGAGCTACCAAAATCGTAGTCTTTTGAAACCCATAGGTATATTTTTCTGTCGGTTTCACTTTTGCTAGCCTGAAGGCAAGGAGTGCAAGAGCCAGGCTGGCGACATCACCAAGGTTATGTCCTGCATCGGTTAACAATGCGAGTGAATTTGTAGCGAAGCCTGCGATCGCCTCAACTGCTACAAATAACCCATTCAATACGATACCCGCAATAAATGCGCTGCTCATATTTGCAGGTATGCTGGTATGCGAATGCGTTTTTGTAGAATGATCGTGCATGAATAAGAAACGGAATATTTAACCTAAAGGTAGAATTTAAGTTTTTGAGAAATTGCATTTATGATGTCTATTTAGGAAATCTTAGAGAAAGGGAATAAATCACAGAGAGGTGATTTAATTCAACTAAATAATCATAATTCCTGCCATCGCGACCATGAGTAGATCCTCAATGATGGTTACGGTGCTCATTGGTAAATTGAATACTGTCCCTAAACAGGCGCATTGAATTTTTCTTTTATTCATTACACTTTGAATTACACCAATAGAGCTAAAACCCATTACTGCAATGGTTGCAATATTTGTGTAGAACAAATTAAACCCGGTTAAATAGGCTATACCCAGTAATAACTCAATAAATGGATATGCAAATCCATATGCACGGATTTTTATTGCAAGCAGGTCATAGGTTGAATAACTATCGGCAAAACCTTTGATGTCAAGAAATTTAAAAAAGGAAAATGCAATGAAGAAACCGGCCATGAAATTGCGCATAAATATTTCACCTGCAATTACACTATTCCATGAAGAGATCAAAGCGATACCGGTAATAAAGGCGAAAATAATTATCAGGGGTTTATAAGTAGAGATCCATGACGCTTTAACGCTCTCATTTTTCATTGATTCATGCGAAGCGTCGTGTTTGTCTTCCTCAATCCTGTATTTTGAATCTTTGCCTATCGCTTCCTGTAACTCGGCGCTGCTGATATGTTTTTCCATTGTGATAGCGGCTTTATCAGGCAGGCTGAGATCGGCAGATAAAATATATGGATGTTTTAATAATTGGCTTTTAACAGTTGTGAGACAGCCGCCACAGGTCATGTTGCTTATTTTATAGGAATGTGTCATTGCAATTTATAACATTTATTTTTAGATATAGTTTAATTAAAATAGATAAAATTTTGATACAGGAGAAGGGTGGAGTTATTAGTATTTAACAAAAATAATTGACTGGGATAGGGTTTCATTATAAGCCAACTTTATGAAATAGATGCCTTGAGGAAAATTGGCAACGGGTATACTGATAGAAGAAGAAACGGGTGCGAAACTTTTCATTATTTTGCCGGTTACGTCAAAGATTTGAATTGAAAGCAGGTGATTGAATTCATCAGTTTCAATATTTATTATATCGGAAACAGGATTGGGATAGACCTTATTTTTTTCAGTATTGAATTGATCATTCAGATCTGTTATTAATTCCACTCCGCTCGCAACTAAAGCAAGGTCTAAAGCTCCTGTAAAATCTTTTAGCGATGTTTCAGATGATAATTCACCAAGCCCATGATAAAATATTTTATGTTCAATTCCACCGCCAAAAATTAAAATGGTGGGCATTCCGAAAATACCATAATAAGTGATTTCGTCACCCCCCATATTAAACTGGGCCATTTCGGAAAAACCATTGGTCATTGCCCATGCATCCATTTGGCCACATGTAGTTGAATTGTCAAATACAGTTTGATAAATTGAA
>JBIOHA010000375.1:0-2238 GCA_044448625.1 Chitinophagales bacterium
ATCATTGGTGGGTGTATATTATTATTTGAAGGTGATGGCTGTGTCATTTCAAAGCGGGGATGAAATTCCCCACATTAAAATTCACTTCAGTTATAAAATTCTTTTGGTGGGCGGCATAATCCTGTTGCTGGCCCTGGGTATCATGCCCGATATGCTGAGCTATCTCACCAAATGATCAGGGTTAAAATTTTCAAATAAAAGTTAAACAAGGCACTTTCCTCTTGTTTTGGTTCGTTACACCAACTATCTTTAAAATCTAAATTCAATTTTATGAAAGGCATTAAAACTACAGCTATCGTTTTTGTAATCCTCATCGCAACCGGATTTGTTCTTCAGTCATTTGCAAAAAAAGGAGAAACGGGCATTGTGAATGGCAATACAGTTGGGGAATTCAAAACATTAACTGTGGAGGGATGTATGGATGTTGTATTTACCCAGGGACCTGCTACTGAAGCTAGATTTGAAGGCGATGAGCGTTTGATAGATAATATTGTATTTGAAAAAAAGGGCGATGAATTAATTGTGAAATTCAAAGATAAAAAAGCAGAGTGCTCATCAACAAAATCGGTAAAAATATATTTATCGAGTCCCGCCGTTGAAAATATTAATCTCGCTGGTTCAGGAGATATTACTTCTACCAACGAAATAAATAATAATGTAAGCTTTGCAATTGATCTCGCCGGTTCAGGAAATATTGATATAGATCTGAGTGCATCATCATTAAGTGCCGACATAGCAGGTTCAGGAAATATTACTGTTGACGGAAGAACAAATAAAGTAGATATTGATATTGCAGGCAGCGGCGATTTTATGGGAAATAAATTTGTTGTTTCAGAAGCCGAGATCGATATCGCCGGTTCAGGAAATGCATATATCAATACTTCTGGAAATATTTCGGCATCCATCGCCGGTTCAGGAGATGTTTTATATACCGGTAATCCTGCAAAAATTAAAAAAGATATTGCCGGAAGTGGAAAGGTGAAAGCGGCGCAATAAATGGATGGAGACCCACCCTTTTACTGAGGCTACCTCTTTTTCAGTGGGATCTCAATTGTGCGAACACATTTTGAATTCAATTTTCGTCATCAGTATATTCAGTGATTGAGACCATCTCTTTTAAGGAGACCCTCAATCACTGATTTTTTTTACTTCTCTTTGTAAATAATTTTACCACAATTAACCTATTCTATTATGAGACTTAAAGAAACAATTAATAACCGGTTTACCACAGCGTCGAGAAACGAGGAACTCGGGTTTACCGATAAATATGAAAAAAGAAATCAGCGTGTATTAAATAAGAATGGCAATTTCAGTGTCATCAGGAAGGGGGTAAAAACAGGAATATTTCATAAGCTGCTTACCATGAGCTGGTGGAGATTTTCATTTTTTGTTTTGGCTTTTTATTCGCTGGCGAATTTATTTTTCGCATTTCTTTATTTGGTGATTGATTATAATGGCGTGGGATATACCAGCGATTACCAGGTGCACGACAGATTTTTGATGGCTTTTTTCTTCAGTGCCCAAACAATAACCACCGTTGGATATGGATCATTGTATCCACTATCATGGCTCATTAGTTTATTGGCTGCAACAGAAGCGCTGATCGGATTGATGAGTTTTGCCATTTTCACAGGTGTGATGTATGGTAGATTTTCGCGGCCGGTTCACGGTATCCGGTTTTCGGATTCTGCTGTTATTGCACCATACAAGGGCGGATACAGTTTCCAATTTCGGGTAGGCAATGAAATGACGAATAATTTAATAAACCTTGAAGCAAAAGCATTATTGTCGATTGTAGTTACCGAGGGCGAAAAACAGATCAGGCGATTTCAACCAATAACACTCGAAAACAACAGGATCAATTATTTATCGCTGAACTGGACCTGCGTTCATCCCATCAACGATCAGAGCCCTTTATTCGGATTAACCGAACAAGATTTTATGGCGGGTAATATTGAAATAATTGTGATGGTGGAAGGATTTAATGATGCTTATGCGCAGGTAGTGCATGCACGCAGTTCCTATACATGGGATGAAATTGAATGGAACAAAAAATTCGAATTGCCTTATTATTTTGATGAGGCAGGATTAACAGTATTTGATATCGATAAACTGGGAATCACGGCACCGGTGGCGCAACAAGTTGCTGCGGCTAATTAATAATTTTTTTGTGTTGCCCTAACATTTTAAGGCGCTTCGGCACAGGGGCGAATTAATAAAAGATTCGAAGGGAGAAGA
>JBIOHA010000376.1:0-2231 GCA_044448625.1 Chitinophagales bacterium
ATTTATAATTGTATTAAAATTATTTGTCATAAATACGCCATGCTCAACTGCCAGTTCTTCTGTTTGGTGATCTTTAAATTGATTCCAGGGCATCTGCCTGTATTTTTTCAAAAACTTTTCGGGCTGGTAGGTGATTGCCACGTCGCGAAATAATGTATCATTAAATGTTCTGTCCTCATCCAGAAAAACATAATCAATATTCCAATGATCGTTGTTTCCATTTACCCCTCCCCAATTTCTGAATCTGAATTGAAACCCATCATATAAATATTCATCGGTAACCGGAACCATCACAATTTTAAATGACTGTGGGGAGAAGCCACCGGTATTTACTTTGCTCCATTTTTCTTCCCAGGTGCTGTCGATATTTCTAAACTCAAGTATCAGTGAATCATTGCCATCGGGATATTCGCCAAAGCCGGTGGGCTGATAATAAAAACTTAAATAAACAGAGTCCAAAACATCTCCCCCAAGATAAATTGGTTTTGATGTTAGCTTGTCGGCCATATCAAACGAACTTGCTTCATTATAGGGTCGCCCTAATTTATTCAGCCCGTCTAAAGTGGCAACACCATATGAAGGTGGAAGTGCAGGGTAGGTCATATTAATAAATGCGGTGCTGTCGGTCCAGAATAATGAGGATGGAAAAACAGGTGAAGCATAAAAAACCACGGTGTCCAAACATCCGCTTGTGGTATCATTCAATATTGTTAATGGATCTGAAAAATCGTCAAGAAATGGAAGGCATAACGTATCTCTTGTTTCCACTATTGATCTTGAGCCTGCATTTGAATTGACATAATTCAATAATGTTGAATTATATTTTAAGGGTGAAATGTTTTCCTGTGAAAAAATATTACCTGAGATAAGTGCTACTAAAATTAAAATAAAGGTCTTTTTCATTCAAAGTTTTTTTCTTACAACTAATCGTGTTTTTAATCGGGTGATCTGTCCCCATCATCGGGTGGTAAATTGTTGGTGTCTTCTGTAATCCATATATCTATCATTGAGCCTAAATTTACCGTTTTTTCATCGTCGGCCACCGGATATTGCTTGAACACAAACGCATCAGCAGTATCGGTAATTGTACCTGAAGTAACCACTGTTCCGAGCGAAAGTTCCTTTAGAGAAATGAGGTTTACCGCTTCAATATACGTAAGACCGGTAAGATCGGGAATCAGGATCTTGGTATCTCCCAAACCATTTCCCAAAACCAGGTCGATGATGGTGCCCTTTGCTATGGCGCTACCCGGTTGTAAAGATTTACTGTCGCCATGAATTTTCATATCCAGGTAAACATCGCGGTACTCAAAAGGCTTATAAATAATATCTCCCACCTTGAGCCCATAGCTTTCAAGAATCTCACGAACACTTATATAGCTTGTTCCGAGTTCCAACAACGGAACAGAAGTTTGAGGTGGATTTTGCATGTTGATGGTCACATAAATTATCCTGCCGCTTTTCACCTTCGAATCAGGCAACGGATCCTGGTTGAGAATTGTCAATGGACGCTCGTCGGGGTCATAAGTAGAATCCATAACAGCATAATCGAGATCGAGATTATTCAGTTCTTTCATAGCATCCAGCGTGGTTTTTCCAATGAGATTCGGCACGGTCTGACTTTCACCATGGCGTGAATATTCCTGGACAAAAAAGAGCAAAAACCAGAGTAACCCTACAAGTGCAACCACCGCAGCAAAAATGCTGAGCCAAAATGCCTTGCTTATGAAGAAACGCAATTTTCCTGGTTCCGATCTGGATTTTTTTATTGGCTTGGTCATTCGGCGGCAGGCAAATTTAAACTGAAAACATGAGTAAACGGTAAGGGCATTATCCTGCTTTTGCCTCCTCCAGTAGCCGGCCAAAAAATTCGCTTAAGCTAAGTCCGGAGGCAATTGCCATTTTAGGTACGATCGACATCTGGCTCATGCCCGGAACAGTATTTACTTCCAAAAACCAGGGTTCTCCATTTTTTATGATATAATCAATGCGCACCACTCCCCTGCAGTTTAAACGCCTGTAAATTTTTGAAGATATATTTTCTATCAATTGTTTTTCCGTTTCCGAAATTCTTGCGGGAATAATTTCATCACTTTCTCCGGCGGTATATTTTGCCTTGTAAATGTCCTCGGCGAACAGCATATAAAATAACAGGGCATGTTGCGCCGCGATCAAAATCACTAAGCCCCGGCTGCGCGGATAGCGCCAGACGGCTATACCAATCAAAGCCA
>JBIOHA010000377.1:0-2222 GCA_044448625.1 Chitinophagales bacterium
CCATTAATGTTTAACCCATTTAAAACAGAGTTCCTTATTATTGTCAGTAATTACTTTGCTTATATAAGGGCCAAATGGCAAACTGCTTACTTCAGCAGTTGATGTTGCATCAAATTTAACTTCCACAATTTCACCGCTGATAGAATAAGTGATAATTGTTTTTACATTTTCGTTTACCGGTATCTGAAGCGTTATAAAATTTGCGGTGGGATTTGGATAGGATAGTGGATTATCGATTTGTTTATCAGGAGCTGTATCCACCTCACGAACAACCAAATTTCCATTAAAACTTACAAGGTAACGTGCATAGTAAAAGCCTGAATGATAATCTCCACCCGCAATGAACTGATCATTATCAGAGAGTTGCCACTGGTAAACGGTGTTAATTCCTGAAAGCGAAATAGCATCATGTTGCCAATTCAAACTTCCGTCGCTGGAAAACTTTAAACACGACGCTTGCTGATATCCCAATAACTCCGGATCAATAACACCTCCGATAAAAATTTTATTAGATGATGACACTTCAATTTCTCTATACGTCTCATTATTGGTATTTGATAATAAATTGAAAAAGACAACATCGCCATCTGTTTTATTTAATTTGATCAAATAATCGTAATCAAAGCCGCCACCGGAATGGTGATAAGTGATTAAAGGGTTACCCGCATTATCCGTTTTGCTATCTGCAATGGATAAAATGCTTGTTAACCCCAGCCACTCAGGAGCATCTATTGCAGTACTGAATGATGTTTCGCCATTTATTGAATTAATTTTTTGCAGTTCGATAAAGTCCCAGTCGATACCCGAATAAATACCATCTACCAGGTAAACAAATTTATTTTTGAAGAGGATCATTTCCTCAGGTAAATATTCTGACATGTTGTTAACCCATTTAAGATGAAAAAACCTATCGTATTTATAGAATTTATTTTCGGCTGCATAAATCTCTAAATATATAAATAAACTACTTTTAGTGTCAGTCAGCATGTTATGAACGGGACTCGATTCTGTTTCAGAAATATCAATAAAAGTCTTGCGCAATGTTTCACCGGTCAACCCACTGTATTTCATAATGCGTAAAGTATCTGTCACAAATTCGAGCGTAAGCGGGTCGCTGTTAAATCCATACATGGCAACTGTTACATTTCCATCATTATCTACTACCATACTTTTTTCATTGGTATCGTTGATCAGGAAACCGGGTATGTTCAGATATCTTTCCCATAAAAAATTGCCGCCAGTATCATAGGCACGCAAATTAAACTCATACACTTCTCCTATTGTCCATGGCGGAGTATAACCGGGTGTAAATATCAAAACATAACTATAGCCTTCAACTGTTGTTTCATACGCCATCACCGATTCGGGAATTTCTATTTTCCAAAGAAAATTCCCCTCACTATCCCGTTTATCAATAATATTTCCAATTCCATAAATAGCTTCAGGCTGGGTGCTCCACGAATAAATATTTCCGGCTTCATCTGTATTACCAAGATCTACTACGGTGCTGGGATAATAGGATGAGTCGACATATAATTCCCAATAACCCTGGGCATTTGCTGTTTGAATGAGCATAGCAATTAATAAAGGGATGGTATAAACATGTTTCATGATGAAATATTTATCTGTTTTTTGAGAATATGTTTATTGTTCATTGTGATATAACTATTTTGTTATTTAGCTGCTTTCCATTTTCACATACTACTTTTAAAAGATATAACCCATTGGGATTTTCACGGAAATCGATCTCGATATCTTTCTCAACTGAAAACGATCTTATCAATTTGCCTGAAAAATCATAGATAAATATCTTTGCATTACCATTTATTCCCGCCAGTGTAAAAATACCATTATTCGGATTTGGATATATATGAATACCCGCAAGATCATTTGTTTCTGATAATTTCAATGGGTTGGTTATAAAATTTCCATTCGCCATAAAACTTCCGGGTGCACCCGGACATTTATTTCTTATTTTAAAAGTATATCCTGTTGAGGGACTTAATCCTGAAATATTAACCTGGGAAATGGGCGTATTCACTGTTGTGAAAGGACCTGGCCCAACCTGTTTGTACATCACCCTATACCCGGTTGCCCCCACGTCATTCCAGTTGATAAAAACTGTTGTTGCCGTTGGTGATGTTGTAATTCCTGTTGCAGCGCCGCATAAATTAATTACTGCTGCACTACCGGTTTGAATGCATCCAACATTATCTGTTACC
>JBIOHA010000378.1:0-2202 GCA_044448625.1 Chitinophagales bacterium
AAAATATTCTTGCTGAATTCGAGGAAATACTTTTGCATCAATTATTATATCGACCTTGAAGACCTTTCCATTCCCGATAAAAATATTTTCTCCGCCACCGAGATCGTTACACTAAAAAATCAAACGGGCGAAAATCATTTCCGCAATTTTATTGAGGAGAATAACTGGATCGAGAATTATTTCCCGAATTTTCACCCCAGCTATAACTGGCTCGAAAAAGAACGAACAGGTTTGATCAAACGGATGTTGGAAAAAATATTCTCCGGAAAATTTGGCGACAGCATGGATAATTTTGCTTTCAGGATTACCACCAGGTTTTTAAAAAGAAAGTATCTATATTTAAAAGACGAAGAATTTAATATTAATTTCCGCACGAAGAAACACGCATCCAAACACCATCCACAGGGATTTCAGTTTAAAGTGCTGAATGCATTTGAAATGAAATGCAGGGATTTTGAATCGCAACATTCCATACAATTATTATAATGGCGGATGTACTATTGACAAATACCTATTTCATGCAGTTTGATCCGAAGCAGCTCAAACTCATGCAGCCATATCCGCCGCTGGCTACTTTATATGCTGCGAATGTGTTGAGGTCAAATAATATCGATGTTGAATTCTTTGATAATATATTCACATCCTCACCAAAAGAAATATTTCCACTGGTAGAACAGCATGCAGGGAAACCATTTGTGATCTACGATGATGGTTTCAACTACCTTACAAAGATGTGCCTCGTGAATATGCGTGATGCCTGTTTTGAAATGATCAGTCATGCAAAAAAAAATAATTGCATTGTTATCGTCTCCAGCTCTGATGCAACAGATCATTATAAGGAATATATCGAACAGGGTGCAGATTTTATTATCAATGGTGAAGCCGAGATCACATTAAAAGAATTAATTGCAAATCTTCTCAAGGGGAATGATGATCATACATCCATTAACGGACTTGCATTTAAAGCCGGTGATAAAATTATTAAAACAAACGGCAGGGAAGTTTTGCATGATCTGGATGCATTGGGTTTTCCTGCATGGCAGCTGGTGGATATGGAAAAATACAAGTCTGCATGGATGCAAAAGCATGGCTATTTCAGTTTGAACATAACCACTACCCGCGGCTGTCCCTTTAAATGCAACTGGTGCGCAAAGCCCATTTATGGCAACAGGTATAATTCCCGAACACCTGAAAATGTATTGGAAGAAATTAAATTGCTGATAAATAATTATGGCGCCAAACATTTTTGGTTTTGCGATGATATATTCGGATTAAAACCCGGGTGGATCAAAAAATTCGCAGCATTGGTGGCGGAACAAAAAACAAAATTCAAATATAAAATTCAATGCCGTGCTGATCTTCTGCTGGATGAAAACAATATTGCCGATCTGGCGGCATCAGGATGCGACGAAATATGGGTAGGCGCTGAGAGCGGTTCTCAAAAAATATTGGATGCGATGGATAAGGGGACTACTCTTGAACAGATACATCTCTGCACCCAACTCATGAAAAAACATAAAATAAAACCCTGCTTCTTTTTGCAGTTCGGATATCTCGGCGAAACAAAAGAGGATATTGATAAAACTATAAATATGTTGTTTGAACTCATGCCACACGATATCGGCATTTCAGTTTCCTATCCTTTGCCGGGAACAAAATTTTATGATATCGTTCATCATGATCTCAAAGAAAAACAAAACTGGAACCACAGCGACGATCTTGCTATGATGTTTCATTCCACCTATTCAGGAAAATATTATAAACAATTACACCGGTACATTCATAAACGGTTTAGAAAGGCACAGGGGCTGCAGGGAATTAAAAAAATATTTTCCCAGCCGGCACATTTATCTGAAATGGAAATAAAAAGAATTATCTCCCTCCCATATTTTATTCCTATGAGTTATTGGACAAAATTTCGCTTGGCAATAATTGGGAGGAATTAATTGCTCTGTACTTTCAATGGACATTCCAAGTCTCCGGACTTGGAATGTCCCATTGAGCTATGTGAAATAAAAAAACCGGATACAACAATATCCGGTTCCTATTATAAAATTATTTTATTTATCTGATCAGCGTAACATTTCCCATTTGCGAAGTTCTTTGTCCGGTTTCAAATTGCACTTGCACAACGAAAGCATAAACACCGTTGTTGAGTTGTCGTCCGTTCATTGTTCCGTCCCAGCCTTCTGTAATATCACC
>JBIOHA010000379.1:0-2175 GCA_044448625.1 Chitinophagales bacterium
ATAAAACTCCATATAATAATGATGCACCGAAAATTAACCAGATAACATTGGCGCCTAAAAATTCAGTATTCAACGAAGCGTAAACTATTAATGCGACAATGGCAAAAACAAATGTGTTATTAAAAATCTGTTGAAATTTGCTGCCATAGTCTTTTATTTTTCCTTCCAATTTTCCGTATGCGATCATACTGCCTGCAAAGGAAACAGTACCGATCATGAGCCCGAGGAAAATTATCAATCTTTCTCCCCATAAATCAGGATGATGTGTACTCATTTCAACAATTCCTATTAATGCTGCGCAAGCACCACCCATTCCATTAAATAAAGAAACCATCTGGGGCATTTGCGTCATCTTCACTTTCATGGCAGCCAAATAACCAACAACAGTTCCCAATATTATTCCGCCAATAATAAATCCTAAATTGCCGATGCGTTCGCCGTATTCATTTTCATGAAATAATATGGTGCCCAAAATTGCGATGCCCATTCCAATGCCGGCAAATAAATTTCCACGCTTTGCAGAATCAGGTTTCGACAACATTTTTAATCCCACAATAAATGAGATGGATCCGAGTAAATAACAGAGTTTTAATATTTCGAGATTGGTCATGGTCAGTGGTGAAATGAGTATTGAGTGATGAGTAATGAGTTCGAAAAACTTGAATTATTTCTTGGCTTTCTTTTTAAACATTTGGAGCATTCTGTTTGTAACAACAAATCCGCCCACAACATTTAATGTTCCTAATACAACTGCTAAAAATCCCAACACCAAGGCGAGATAATTTTCAGTATCGGCATGGCCCATTACGATTATGGATCCGATGATGACCACGCCGTGAATTGCATTGGCGCCACTCATTAAAGGTGTATGCAAAATTGCGGGTACGTTGCTTATCAATTCAACACCGAGAAATGCCGCAAGCAGAAGAATATATAAAATATCCCAGGTATCCAGCGCAGTTAAAAATGCTCCTACAGAACTTAAAATTATCATCATTAATTATTTATCAGATTAAAATTTTATGGGAAAAAGGGTTAATTAATATCAGCTTTGTACAGGTTCTACCATTCCTTTAACACGCTCATTTTTTATTTCACCAGCGTGCGCAATACAGGTTCCTGTTATCAGGTCGTCGCTCCAGTTTAAATTTATTGCACCGTCTTTATCGATCATTATCTTCAGGAAATTAATAATGTTCTTTCCAAACATTTTACTTGCATCATAAGGCATGGTGGCAGGTAAATTGGAATCGCCGATAATGGTTACGCCGTTTACTTTTATTGTTTTATTATTTTCTGTGAGTTCGCAATTTCCACCTGTTGATGCTGCGAGGTCGATAATTACCGAACCCGGTTTCATTTGCATCACCGTTTCTTTTTGCAAGAGCACTGGCGCTTTTCTTCCCGGGATCTGTGCTGTACAAATAATTACATCGGCCTTGGCTGCATGTTCCTGCACTTTTGCCTGCTGGCGTTTTTTAAAATCCTCGCTCTGTTCCACAGCATAACCGCCGGCGGCTTTATCTTCTGTTGCTCCTTCTACTTCAATGAATTTTGCACCCAGCGACAACACTTCTTCCCTCGCAGCAGAGCGTACATCGCTTGCCTCCACAACGGCACCCAGTCTTTTTGCAGTTGCTATTGCCTGCAAACCGGCAACTCCTGCTCCCAATACCACCACCTTGGCCGGTGTAATTGTTCCTGCGGCCGTCATGAACATCGGAAAAAATTTCGGTAATGTAACCGCAGCCGTCAATACCGCTTTATATCCGGCAACAGTTGCCATGCTCGATAAAATATCCATAGCCTGTGCCCTGGTGGTACGTGGGATAACATCAAGGCTGAAAGCAGAGACCTTTGTTTCAAGACAATCAATTACGAAAGAATGATTAACAAGGGGATTGAAACCACCGATGAGCACTTTGCCCTCCATTTGCTCCAATTCATTTTTTGCGACGGGCTGGATAGCAATCAGGAGATCGCTTTTTGCGATCACGTTTTGTCGGGATTCGAGGGTGGCACCTTTTGCCACATATTCTGCATCGGGATAGCTTGCGTTTACTCCCGCCCCCGACTGAACCAGGATATTTCCAACCTTTAATGCCTTTAACTGACTTATATGTTCGGGAGTGATGGCTACCCGGTCATCTGAGTTTTCTTCACTCAATATTCCTA
>JBIOHA010000380.1:0-2113 GCA_044448625.1 Chitinophagales bacterium
GAAGTATACAACCCCCTTGGCCAACTCATCTATTCCCAAAACCTAAATTCATCAACCGGAAATATAAATGAAACAATTTCAATTCCAGAGGATGCTGCGCATAATAATTTATCATCAGGGATTTATTTCGTAAGAATCAGTAATGGACATAATTATTCACAACAAAAATTAATTATCGAAAAATAATATATAAATCCTTCGTGGCTTTATGGTAACTGCGAACCTGCCTGCCGCCAGGCAGGTTCACAATCAAAAAACATAATATGAAAAAACAGTTAATTATCTTTTTCCTGCTAACTGTCACTGCCAACTGCATGCTGTTCGGTCAGGACCTTTCAATTGAATGGCAAAATACTATTGGAAGCACTTCTCACGATTATTTAAGAGACGGGATGCAAACGGCCGATGGGGGGTTTATTTTTGCGGGCACGAAATATGGAAATTATTGGATTGTAAAAACGGATGCCACAGGTGAAACAGAGTGGGATAAAACAATCATAGGAAATTTTACTGATGAATTAACTTCTATTCAGCAAACCATAGATGGTGGATATATAGTTGGTGGTTACTCAACATCCGGCATCGATGATGATAAAACAGAAGCAAATTATGGTTTTCAGGATTATTGGATTCTTAAATTAAATGCAACCGGTGATATTGAATGGCAAAATTCTATTGGTGGATCCCAGGGCGATTTTTTATACTCAGTGCGGCAAACAACAGACGGTGGATATATTGTCGGAGGATCTTCTGAGTCAGGAATTACCGGAGATAAAACTGAGATCAGCATCGGTAATGATATTTGGCTGGTCAAATTAAACAGCACTGGAACTATCGTTTGGCAAAATACGATAACAGGAAATGCTGATGATTATTTAGGGGCATTGGAATCAACTCCCGATGGTGGATGCGTATTAGTATCAACTTCAAATTCTAACGCAACATACGACAAAACGGAGGCTGCATACGGCGACAATTTATGGGTGCTTAAGATCGATGCCACCGGAAATATTCAATGGCAAAACACTTTAAACGCTGGTGGTGATGGCCATGGAGGGGCAATCAAACTAACATCAGACGGTGGTTATATCGTAGGTGGATATGCAGACGAAGGCACTACTGTAGATAAAACTGAATATGGAGAAGGCGGTTATGATTACTGGATAGTAAAATTAAATTCATTGGGCGTCCGCATTTGGGATAATACAATTGGTGGTAGTGGTGATGATTGGCTCTATGATATAAATCAGACTTCTGATGGAGGCTATTTTGTAGGTGGTTTTTCGAATTCGGAAATATCAGGTGATAAATCTGAACCACGAATTCCGGCTCTTGATATTTTTGTCATATATTACGACTATTGGTCACTTAAATTAGATGGTACAGGAACTATTAAATGGCAGAACACAATTGGCGGTAATGAGGATGATAAATTATTTGTTAATTTCCAAACAACCGACGGTGGATTTTTAATGGCCGGTTATTCAAGTTCAGAGATCAGCGGCGATAAAACAGAAGGAGCGAGCCTGAATAGTTATGATTTTTGGATAGTGAAATTATTTCCAGATCCATGTAGTTTACTCACTGAAATTTGCAACGGTTTTGATGATAACTGCAATCTGCTTACAGATGATGCTGATCCGGCAATTATTGGTCAGCCAACCTGGTATGCAGATGCCGATCTTGATGGGTATGGTGATCCTTTAGTGAACGCAACCGCGTGTAATGCGCCTCCCGGAATGATAAATAATAATGGTGATTGCAATGATGCTGATGCGGGTATTCATCCTGGTGTAACAGAATTATATAATGCAACTGATGACAATTGTGATGGATTGATCGATAATGTTACACCAATTGTATCGCTGCAAAACACGATAGGAGGTACTTCCAACGATTACTTTAAAGTATTAAAACCAACTTCGGATGGCGGGTATATTTTAGGAGGAAAATCGTATTCAGATATTTCCATTGATAAAAATGAAGAATCTGTCAATTTTGATTATTGGGTAGTAAAAATAGATGCTGCTTTAAACATTGAATGGCAAAATACGATCTCAGGTAATTTTGAAGACGAATTAACTTGTATCGATCAAACTTCTGATGGTGGATA
>JBIOHA010000381.1:0-2109 GCA_044448625.1 Chitinophagales bacterium
CTATAAAATGATTAGGAAGTAAAAATCCTCTTAATCCAAACCCTGCAGCTAAAATTCCAATTGCGAGCAAAAAATAGCTTGCTATTGCCTGCTTTACAATTACTTTTAATTTCGTGAATTCCTTTGCGATCTCATAACGAGAGAACTGAGGTTTAACAACTCCTCTCCTTCTTTTTAGATAATATATCGCATCAACAATTGTTTTTTTCAGAAGCGGCTTCATCAAGTAATATTTATTTTCCTATTTATTCAAATAAAAAAAGCAACAACATAAATGAAGCTGCTTTTTTCAAAAATAATAAAATACGGTGGGAAATAAAATTAAATGTGAGAATTAAATACGAAAATTGCGGATTGCGAATTTTAAATTGCGGATTATATCTACTTATAAACATGCAGCATACAAAGGCAAAAATTCCTAATTAAAATAAGCGGGGGAATAATTCCTTTATTGACACGGTCAAAATTATTTAAACGCATCGATCCCCGTAATATCTGCACCGGTTATCAGCAGGTGAACATCATGTGTTCCTTCGTAGGTAATTACACTTTCAAGGTTCATCATATGGCGCATGATGGAATATTCGCCGGTAATTCCCATTCCGCCCAAAATCTGACGGGCCTCGCGGGCAATTTCGATAGCGATTTGCACATTATTTCTTTTTGCCATTGAAATTTGAGCGGGCGTTGCTTTGCCTTCGTTTTTCAAAACACCCAATCTCCAGGCTAATAATTGCCCTTTGGTAATTTCTGTAACCATCTCTGCCAATTTTTTCTGCTGCAATTGAAATCCACCTATCGGTTTACCAAACTGAATTCTTTGTTTTGAATAGCGCAATGCGGTGTCGTAACAATCCATTGCTGCTCCCAGTGCTCCCCAGCTAATTCCATATCGTGCAGTGGAGAGACACATCAACGGGCCTTTCAATCCCCTTATCTCGGGAAAAATATTTTCTTTCGGCACCTTTACATTATCAAACACCAGCTCTCCTGTTGCACTGGCCCGCAGGCTCCATTTTCCATGGGTTTCGGGTGTGGTAAATCCCTCCATTCCCCTTTCCACCACTAAACCCCTTATTGTCGCCTCTTCATCTTTTGCCCAAACCACAGCAATATCGGCAAACGGAGAATTGGAGATCCACATTTTAGCACCGTTTAATAAATAGTGGTCGCCCTTATCCTTAATATTGGTAACCATGCCGCTCGGATTAGAGCCGTGATCAGGTTCAGTCAATCCAAAACAACCGATCATTTCACCGCTGCCCAGCTTTGGTAAATATTTTTGTCGCTGCTCTTCAGTTCCGAACGTATATATAGGATACATCACCAAACTTCCCTGTACACTTACCAATGATCTGATGCCGCTGTCGCCCCTTTCAATTTCCTGCATAATGAGCCCGTAAGCAATATTGTCGAGACCACCGCCGCCGTATTCAACCGGAATTGTGGGACCAAATGCACCGATCTCCGCCAACCCCTTGATCAGATGTTTTGGGGTTTCGGCTTTTTGTGCATACTCTTCAATAATGGGAGAAATTTCCTGTTTTACAAATTGGCGTACCGTATCTCTTATTAGCTTCTGCTCCGTGGTTAAAAGATCGTCGATCTGATAATAATCTACTCCTTCAAAAAGATCGTTGGGCATGAATTAAATTTTAGCAAAGATAAGTCAGAAGCGGGAACTCTGAACCAGTTGCAGTAGGCAGTAGCAGTTGGCAATAATGACCCTGCAAACTCTGTTGACTATACCAAAGCATCCGCCTTTATCAGTTGTTTATCGGCTGCTCATCTGCTGTTGATCGGCTGTTCATCTGCCGCTTATCCGCTCTTATCTTATTTTTGTCTTATGGCAAAGATCACAATCGAGGGCATGCAATTTAAAAGTCATATTGGTGTTTATGATTACGAGCAGTTATATGGAAATAATTTTGAAGTGGAGCTGAGTGTTGAGAGCACTGCAATTGAAAGTGTTGACGACGAGATAAGGCGCACCATTGATTACGACCATTTATATTCCATCGTTCAGCAGGTGATGAGCGGCAGGTATAAACTTATCGAAACTGCATGCATGAATATTATTAATACAATCAGAATGTATAATGTACCTGC
>JBIOHA010000382.1:0-2085 GCA_044448625.1 Chitinophagales bacterium
AAATAGTATTTTCAATAAATACAAATGAAAATCTTTTAACAATAGATATCAGTGGTTTTAATTCGGGAGTTTATTTGCTAACAACTGAGTATAGTTCAGATGCACAGGCTGTAAAATTCGTGAAAGAATAGCCTTGTTTTTTAGCAATGATAGTTATCTTTATAAAGCGACATCCCATTTCATTAATAAAATCTTCAATTATGAAAACTCTGGAAAACTACACATTTACATCCCTCAATAAATTTCCTATTTACATTCTACTGCTTACTGTCTGCTGCCAACTGCCCACTGCCAAATGCTACTCCCAGGCACCGGAAATCGAATGGCAAAATACCATTGGCGGTGATTGGGAAGATTTTTATAGATGCATGGCTTTAACATCTGATGGCGGTTTTATAATAGGTGGTGCTTCTTTCTCCAATATTTCCGGAGATAAATCGGAACACAAAGTGGGTGGTTGCGATTATTGGGTGTTGAAACTAAACAGCATAGGAAGTGTTGAATGGCAAAATACCATTGGTGGAAATGGGATCGAGTATTTAGAAAGTATTATTCAAACAAGCGATGGCGGTTATCTTTTAGGTGGTGCTTCAGATTCGGGATTAGGAGGCGACAAAACAGAGCCGAAAATGGGAGAATATGATTATTGGTTGGTGAAATTGACCAGTACGGGAACAATTCAATGGCAAAATACAATAGGAGGCAGCGATGATGATTGGTTATTCTCTGTTATTGAAACCAATGATAATGGATTTTTACTTGGCGGGTATTCATCTTCAGGAATTTCCAGTGATAAAACTGAAGCTAATATTGGAGAAGAGGATTACTGGATCGTTAAAATAAATAGCACAGGCGTCATCGAATGGCAAAATACAATAGGTGGCACAGATCGTGACAAATGTTTTGAAGTAAATAAGACAAGTGACGGTGGTTATATAGTTGGAGGTTTTTCTCAATCCAATATTTCTACCGATAAATCAGAGAACAATATCGGCAGTGATGATTATTGGATCATAAAAATAAATAGCAGCGGCGATATTGAATGGGAGAATACGATCGGTGGCTCGGGTAGTGATCAGTTATTTGATATTAACCAGACAACAGATGGCGGTTATATTGTTGGTGGTAGTTCAAAATCTGATGTATCAGGTGATAAAACAGAGGACCAGTTTGGTACCTATAACCTATTAACTGATTATTGGATATTAAAATTAAACAGTGTTGGTGTTATCGAATGGCAAAATACGATAGGTGGAAGCTCATATGATAATTGTAGTACAGCGAGGCAAACGTCTGATGGCGGATATATTATTGGCGGAGATTCTAAATCCGGAATATCCGGCGATAAAACTGAAATATGCAGGGGAGAAAATGATTATTGGACAGTTAAACTAAATAACCTCGGGGATATTGAATGGCAAAAAACACTTGGTGGCGATGACTTTGATATTACAGGTTGGGCATTTGAAACTTTAGATGGTGGATTTGTTATTGCGGGTGGATCAAAGTCCAATATCTCAGGTGACAAAACGGAAAACACAGCAGGTGATACAGATTATTGGATAGTAAAATTAGTTGGTGATGCCTGCGCAATGGCTACCGGTTTGTTCACTGATAATATCACGCAAACAAAAGCAACTGTTCACTGGAATTTAATTCCCGGGGCAGATTCATATCAGATTTGGTATCGCGAGGTTGGAGCTGGCACATGGTTAAAAAAATCTTCAATCACCAATTTTAAAACAATTAAGCTTTTAACGCCCGATACCGATTACGAATATAAAGTCCGCTCAAAATGCAGCGATGGTTCTTTTACAGATTTTTCACCGCTTCAATATTTTACAACACTACCTCTTCGTGCCGGCGAATTTTCTGAAGGAATTAATTTAATCATCTATCCTAACCCGGCATCTGAAATAATTACAATAGAAACAAATACAACCTGCGAACAAACTATTCAATTATTGGATGCAACAGGAAAGTTGATTCAGAATATGATTACATCTGATGAAATGATCAATATGCAAATTGGCAACCTCCCTTCAGGCATTTATTTTATAAAGGTTGGAAATGAAACAAATACAT
>JBIOHA010000383.1:0-2050 GCA_044448625.1 Chitinophagales bacterium
AAATTCCATTCCAGCACCTTATCCCACTTTCTTCTCCAAATAAATGATGCTGCAATTGCTGCCCAAAACGTTTCAGGGTTTTCTACACTCTGTTTATACGCAGTCTGATATTCATTAAAATCGCTTATCCGTTGCAGCATGCTTATTAATTACCCGACTAAATTATTTATAATTTTCAACATGCGGGGGTTGAATGCCATATGATAGCTTCCCTTCAGGTTTTTAGAAGAAGTTATTTTATTTAATTACGGTCGCAGTGGTTTGTTCTTATTTCATTGTTCTGCTTATTTTTGCGCAACAAACAGAAAATATGGATTTTTCGATATTTGCAACCGGCGATGCATGGATCGCCCTTTTAACTTTAACGGTTTTGGAAATTGTGTTGGGAATAGACAATATCATCTTTATTTCTATTCTTTCAGGCAAGCTGCCTGTTGAACAACAGAAAAAAGCAAGGCGCACCGGCTTAGCCCTTGCAATGATCACCAGGGTGTTGTTGTTGTTATCGCTGAGCTGGATCATCAGCATGGACCAACCAATTTATTGGGGTATTTCTGGCCGTGATCTCGTTTTACTCCTGGGAGGCTTATTCCTTATTTATAAAGCAACTACCGAAATTCACGAAAAAATTGAAGGCGATGAGGAACATGATGAAGTAAAGGTCAAATCTCCGTCGTTTCTTTCCATCGTCATTCAGATATTGGTGCTCGATATTGTCTTCTCTCTAGATTCAGTTATCACTGCAATTGGTATGGCTGATTATGTGATCGTAATGATAATTGCTGTTATTCTTGCTGTTGTTGTAATGTTATTCGCTGCTGATGGTATCAGCACTTTTGTGAATAATCATCCAACAGTAAAAATGCTTGCATTATCTTTTTTGGTGCTGATTGGTGTATCATTATTGATTGAAGGGGGTGGCGGCCACGTTGATAAAGCATATATTTATTTTGCTATGGGATTTTCGGTGCTGGTGGAGATGCTTAATCTCAGGATGAGAAAAAATGCACAAAAGCGACGGGAGCGCAGGCAAGCTGGTAAATAAATATTATTCTGTTTTAAATAACCACTTTTGCCTCGCAGCCATAAATGCAGGAAAATATGATGCAATGACACCAACTACAAATACAGTGGCAAAAACATTAAAATAATCTTTCCACTCCAAAGCAACGGGGTAGGCGGTTACCACAAAAGTACCCTGACCGGGAATGGTAATTAAACCGTATTTCATTTGAATTGCGCATAAAATTGTTGCAAGTGTAAATCCGATTGCAATACTCACCAATGTTTGCAAAACGCCCTGGATGAAAAATATATTTCTTACTGAAGATTCTGCAGCACCGAGCGACCGGAGTATACCAATATCTTTTTTCTTATCGATCACCAACATGGCTATTGAACCGATCATATTAAAAGCCGCTATGATAAAAATAAAGGTGAGAATAAAATACACTGCCCATTTTTCTGTTTTCATCACCCGGTATAAAAATTCATTTTGCATGAACCTGTTTTTCACAACATAGTCGTCGCCAAGAATGGATGAAATTTTTTTCATCACCTGGTCCACATCTTTTCTGCTTTTGGTTTTTATTTCCAGGGTGCTGATCTCACCGCTGCTGTATTCCAATAATTCGCGAATAAATGCAAGTGAAGTAATTACGTATTTGCTGTCGAATTCCTGCTGTATCCTAAAAACCCCCATTGGTTGTATACCCCGTTGGATAAAAGTATTTCGGGGGTTTGCTGAAGATTGAATTCCACGCCGCGGCATAAATATCTGAACTGGCGGGTAATCAAGTCCGAGGCTGACATTTAAAGTTGATGCTACCCCTGAACCAAGCACTGCGCAATTCAGGTTATAATTTAAATATTGATATTCCAGTAAATATTCACCATAATAAACACTGTCGTCAACACCTGTTACAAACCGATAAAAAGTATCTACACCTTTTATGGTTGCGATATGTTCCTGTTTATTATACGCAAGCAAAACATTTTCTTCCAGCGTTTGCGAAATGAATTCTATACCATTGATCTTTTTTATTTCTTC
>JBIOHA010000384.1:0-2037 GCA_044448625.1 Chitinophagales bacterium
GTCTCAGTTGGCAGTCTCAGCATTGAAAAATAATGAATATCGAACAAAGAATATCGAATTTCGAACGGAACACATCCTTCGATGTTCATTATTCCTTGTTCGATATTCGATATTTTGAAATCCACCTGAAATAATGAATATCGAACAAAGAATATCGAATGATGAACGGTTGACTCTCACCACTCACCATTCACCACTCACCATAATATTCATTAAATTTATTCTCTCTAATAATCATTCCTGATGAAAATTTATTTCAGCATAATCTCCATTTTTTTATTTTTTTCTATTTCTGTTTTTTCGCAGGCACCGGGTATTGAATGGCAGAATACGATTGGGGGAGGTTCTACCGATAGATTAACATGCGTACAACAAGCTCCCGGAGGTTATATTCTTGGGGGATCGTCTGGATCAAATATTTTTGGAGATAAAACTGAGATTAACATAGGCGAATTTGATTACTGGATATTAAAGTTGGATACTGCAGGTGATATTTTGTGGCAAAATACAATAGGTGGAACGGCCGATGATGATTTATATAGTATTCAAAATACAGCAGATGGAGGATATATAATTGGAGGCGAATCTGAATCCGAAGCATCTGCTGATAAATAAGAAGGGAATTTTGAGGGAAGTTATGATTTTTGGGTTGTGAAAATTAACGCTTCAGGAAATATACAATGGGAAAATACAATTGGTGGAACATTAGATGAAAGCTATGGAGATATAATTCAAACATATGATGGTGGTTACCTGATTGGAGGATATTCTAATTCATATGCCTCTGGTGATAAAGTAGAAAATTGTTTAGCTGGATCATATGATTATTGGGTTGTTAAGCTGGATCCAATGGGTAATATTCAATGGCAAAATACTATTGGTGGTGATGGGTCGGATGTATTATACTCATTAAAACAAACGCTTGATGGAGGATTTATTCTTGGTGGCACATCCTCGTCTGACATTTCGGGCGATAAAACAGAAGGGCAGGTTGGTGGTGGATTTTACTCTGACTATTGGGTCGTGAAAATAGGTTCGACAGGGGCTATTCAATGGCAACAAACTATTGGAGGAACGCTTGGTGACGCATTAAAATCAATTGACATCACCCAGGACGGTGGTTATATTTTAGGTGGGATCTCTAACTCCGGAATAGGCGGCGATAAAACCGAAGCATTAATAGGAGGTAGTGATTTTTGGGTAGTTAAGATTGACAGTACAGGCAATATTATTTGGCAAAATAATTTAGGAGGTGATAATTATGATGGCGGTACCGATGTAACTATTGCATCAACATCAGATGGAGGATATATTTTGGGAGGAGATTCAGACTCGGGGATATCTGGTGATAAGTCAGAATTTTGTCTCGGCAATAAAGATTATTGGGTCATCAAATTGGACAGTAATGGTGTAATTGTTTGGGAGAATACAATCGGTGGTAGCAACACTGATATTTTATATAGCCTGGATCTTGCCAATGACGGCGGTTATATTTTAGGTGGCGAATCATCGTCAGATATTTCCTGGGACAAAACTGAAAATCAAATTCTCAATGGTGATTACTGGGTCGTAAAACTCGCCTGCGAATCCGGAACAATATTTTACAACGATGCAGACAATGATGGGTTCGGAAATGTGGATGATTTTATTAATTCCTGTTCTGTTCCACCAGGATACATTCTTGACCATTCGGATTGTGATGATACAGATCCATTAATTTATCCCGGTGCAACAGAAATTTGTAATCTAATAGATGATAATTGTAATGCCTTGATTGATGAAGGTGTAATTTATACTGATTATTATTTCGATTACGACGGTGATGGATTTGGTGATCCGTTAATTTCAAGTTCTACTTGTGATGGTGCACCGGCAGGTTTTGTTGCAGATAATACGGATTGCAACGATCTGAATGCATTTATGAATCCTGATATACCGGAAATTTGCAACGGCCTCGACGACAATTGCAATTTTATTATCGACGAAGGATTAATTGCTGAAACCTATTACCTCGATGCTGATGCTGATGGTTTTGGA
>JBIOHA010000385.1:0-2026 GCA_044448625.1 Chitinophagales bacterium
GAAGTGGATGGTGTAACGGGCAAGGTCGTAAGGGTGGGATTCAGAAGCACAAGAATAAAAACCACCGACACAGCTTTCATGACCATCCCCAATAAAACTATTGTCAACAATAAATTGAGCAACCTTACACGGCGTACTTCACGGCGCATACAATTTAATTTGGGATTGACCTACCAGACGGGCCAGACACAAATTCAAAAAATTATTGAGGAGATCCGCAATTACGGAAACAACCATCCCAAAAAAAATGATGAAATAAATGTCGGACTTTTTAATTTCAGCAGTTATGCTATTGAGATCTATGTAGAATTTTATTTTGAATATGAGGTGTGGGAAAAATATATCCTCACCCGCGATGAGGTAATGTTCAGGATAATGGAGATCGTAAAAAACAACAACGCTGAATTTGCCTACCAGGTGCAATTCATGAATATCGAAAAGAAATAATTATTTGATCACCGTAATTTTTGCTAAACCATCAGCTGTATCATTTTGCAATTTCAAAAAATAAAGTCCTTCGCTTACATCCGAAATATCGAAAGTATAGGTATTGCCGGGCTGCATATTTTCTTTTGATTGAATAATTCTTCCGGAAATATCTGTCAGGCTTCCTTTCAAATTATTCTGATAAACAGGTTCGATAAATACATATAAATAATCGGAAACAGGATTGGGAAATACTTTAATTTCAATTTGTTGTTCGTTTATATTTCCAATCGACACGTACGTCTCAACAGATTCAGTTATGGTATTATGACCGGAACCCGGGCCTGTATTTCCTGCGGGTACGTTGCCATAATATTCAGGCCCCATGGTATAAGGATATGCGGCATCACCATTTTCATCAAGTGTAATAAAATAAGCGTAAATACCATCGGGATAATCGGGTGTTATGCAAAATCTTCCATTGTGTTCATCGAGATCACCCAGGCCAGCAACATATTCAAAATCTTCAAGATAATAACCCAACGGGTAGGCAACAGAAATATCCGGTCCGTATTCACCTGCAGAAAGAATAGTTTCATCAGGCAAAGTAGTGCGATCAGGAATTGATCTTAATTGATAAGAGGAAACCATGCGTTTTATTCCACCGGTTCCATCTGCATTTGCAAAAGCATAAGCACCATAAACAGGAAATCCGTCGAATGCAAATCCGATTATGGGGGCATGGTTCAAATTGTCTTCATCATCATATAAACAGGTTGGATTTAAATGATGATGATATTCACCATTTGGTGCCGGGTGACCGAGACATTCATCAAAACTAATTCCTTCCACCACTACGGCATTTTGATTCCATATTCCTTCATTTTCAAAACTCATCCCATCCTTTGCATTAAATATGCTCACACCATTCGACCAAACTCCAGTATGACCCATCGGTGTTTCGATAAATGTTCCCGTATTCATTTCAGGATGCCGCGTTATTTTATATACGAAATTCTGATTGGAAGGAATATTCGGATTGCCAACCCAGGGCCCTATATCATAGCCTGGAATACATGTGCAGCTGACATAAACATTATCATCAGAATATTGCACCTGCTGCACATTGGTTTCATTGCCATCGTAGCCCGTTTCACCGGTAGTATTAATTATCCATGAAGTGACCTCGGGTGTTAACTGGGCATTGATGTTAAAAAAGAAAAAGGAAAACAAAAGGGTTGGTAGAATTTTTAGCATGTGCGGATTTTTAATTTAATTATATAAAATTGAGCCTGTCTGCCGGCGGCGCCAGGCAGGCAAGATTATGTAAAATTGAACAAAATTTTCGCTCCGGATTAAAACTCATTACTCATTACTCATCACTGCCGTCCTAAATACGAAATTAATAGTTCTTTGAAACATTTGCTATTAGAGACTTTCAGCCAGTAAATCAGTTCAAACGATTTGAGATCGATTGTCCATTTTTGAGAATGAATACCGGAAAGTATGTTTTCTCGCAGGCAATCGAGTTTTTGCCTAGTAATGAATTCATTAAATGTGTTAAAAAATATGACGGTAATCATAGTGCCAAGCATTTTAC
>JBIOHA010000386.1:0-2019 GCA_044448625.1 Chitinophagales bacterium
ATATAATATTGATATCCGTACGCAAAAAAAATGCGTTCGAAATATTTTCCTTCAAAGCCCGCAAAGCACCGCGATGCATCCTGTTCCCCTTAACATCAACCCCAATAAAATTTTTTGAAGGATTGGCTAAAGCCATTTCACAGGTATATTCACCTTTCCCGCACGCCAGTTCCAAAATAATATCATTTTCGTTTTTAAATATTTCAGAATGCCATTTTCCTTTCGGGTCAACGACTTCTTTTTTATTATTGACCAACACGGGTTCAAGGAAATTAAAATTCTGCAACACATTCTCAAAAGTATCCAGTTCGGCAAATCGTTCTAATTTCTTTTTCCGCATGGAGCAAAAATAAGTGTTCACGTGTTGACGTGTTAACGTTCAGGTGAAAGGGGTGCAGATGTGTATAGGTGTATATGTGTATGAGTGTATAGGTTTTAGTTTGGAGATGGTAGGTTCAATTTTGTTCAATCCTACAGTGAACAGTTAGCAGCCCCGACGATTCTATCGTAGTGCTGACTGAAGCATCAGCATTGGACGTTTTAACTTTTATCTGCGAAAATCTGCGAAATCTGCGGGAGGTATCATTTGCAGATTTGGTCTATAAGCCCTACTTTTCAGCCGATAACCCAACGCATGAATAAATTATTCAGGAGAAAACCACTCGCATCGGTAATGAAAAATGTTGATGTGGCCGATGATATTGATTACACACATGGTCTTCATCGCACACTTACTGTCCGTGACCTTACATTTTTCGGAATAGCTGCCATCATTGGCGCCGGAAGTTTCAGTAGCCTTGGTGCAGCAATATTCAACGGCGGTCCTGGCGTGGTGGTCTTGTTTATTATAACCGGAATTGCCTGCGCATTTACCGCATTTTGTTATTCTGAATTTGCAAGCAGGATCCCGGTTTCGGGTAGTGCTTATACTTATGCTTATACCAGCTTCGGCGAATTATTTGCCTGGATAATCGGATGGGCATTGATCATGGAATATTCGATCGGGAATATTTATGTTGCATTTAGCTGGAGCGATTATTTTACTTCATTTCTAGAAAAAACAGGAATTAATATAGCCGATCATTTGAGTTGCAGTTATCTCGAAGCAAAAAAATTATTTATGGCATATTCAGCTTCTCTCGCAACTGATGCGCCAATGGTTTTAACATCAGCGCAGGAAGAATTAAAAAATGCATGGGAACAGGCGCCGATGATCGGAGGATTAAAAATCATTTTGGATCTGCCTGCATTTATGATCAATATTTTCATTACGGCATTGGTATATATCGGTGTTAAAGAAAGCAGGAATTTCAGCAACGTGATGGTGGTATTAAAACTCGCTATCGTTTTCCTCGTGATAATAATTGGTGGTGCCCTTGTTTTTTCAAACGGACTAACCGATAATTGGAATCCTGTAAATGATGCCGGTCTGCATTCATTTATGCCGAATGGATTTGGAGGTGTTATGCTTGCTATCAGCGGCGTATTTTTTGCCTATATCGGATTTGATGCAGTGAGTACGATGGCAGAAGAAAGCAAAAACCCACAACGTGATCTGCCCCGTGGAATGATATTGTCGCTCGTAATTTGTACTATCGTTTATATTTTGCTCACCCTGGTTTTAAGCGGTGCAGTTAATTATAAAAATTTTGATGGCGTTGGCGACCCGCTTGCATTTATTTTTGAATCTCAAAACTTAAACCTGGGTTGGATGCAGATACTTGTTTCCATTTGCGCAGTAATTGCCATGACATCTGTGCTCCTTGTATTTCAAATCGGTCAACCAAGAATTTGGATGAGCATGAGCCGCGACGGATTGCTTCCGAAAAAATTCAACAGGGTGCATCCTAAATTTAAAACACCATCTTATGCAAGTATCGTTACCGGACTTGTTGTGGGAATTCCCTTATTATTTACCGATAAAACATTTGTGCTTGATTTTACCAGCATCGCTACATTGTTTGCATTTGTACTTGTATGTGGCGGTGTTTTATTGATTCCGAGAAGAGAAAAAGAAAA
>JBIOHA010000387.1:0-1993 GCA_044448625.1 Chitinophagales bacterium
CCATTTACAATTCTTGTGAAATTGCAACCGATCGGTGCGGGCGAAATATTGACGCTAAAAAATATCTTCTTTGAAACTGCCTCTGCCGGATTACTGGATGTATCGCGAACCGAATTAAATAAAGTAGTGGATTTGATGCTGCAGAATCCTGCAATGAAAATTAGGGTGAACGGGCATACGGATAACGTAGGTACCGACGCCGATAATTTGAAACTTTCGCTCGACAGGTCATCGAGTGTAAAAAATTACCTTATCGCCAACGGCATTGAAGCTTCCAGGATCAGCAACAAAGGTTTTGGTGAGTCAAAACCCATCGACTCTAACGCTTCCGAACAGGGCCGGGCAAACAACAGAAGGACTGAGATCGAGATACTTAGCATGTAGGAAAAATTGATTTAAACATTAAAAAAAAATCAATTTATAGTAACCAACTTCGAGTTGATACGTAGATATTTTTGTGAATCAAAAACTTTGATTTTTATGGAAATAGATGCAGTGACTCCGATCCCTGTTATTAATGGAGAACACATCACACAAGAAGAATTTGAACAAAAGTATTTACATCCGCAAATACCAGTAATCCTCCGGGGATTGTGGAAAGGTTTTCCCGCCTATTCGAAATGGACCTACGAGTTTTTTAAGGAAACAATGGGCGATATTGAAGTAGGATTATACAGCAGTTCACAGGCTGATCCGAGTCAAACCTTATCGGTTCCTACAAAAAAAATGAAATTCAGCGAATACCTTAAATTAATTGAGACCGAGCCAACCGATCTCAGGTTATTTCTATTCCCCATCTTCAAACACAAACCCGAGCTGCTGAAAGATTTTGATTATCCAACTATCACCAAAAAATATATTAAGTTACCATTCATGTTCTTCGGGCCGAAAAAATCGATCACTCGTATGCACCAGGATATTGATATGAGCAATGTTTTTCTAACACAATTCGAAGGCAAAAAAAGAGTGGTATTATTTCCTCCTAGCCAATCGAGGTTATTATATCGACTTCCATTAAATGTGCATACCACAGTTGATATCGATCATCCCGATTTTAAAACTTATCCCGGATTAAAATATGCAAAAGGTATGAGCGGTGTTCTCGAATATGGCGACACCTTATTTATGCCAGCAGCATATTGGCATCATATCGAATATCTCGAGGGTGGTTACGGTTTAAGTTTACGTACACTTGCACCAAAATTCAGCATGCGTGTACGTGGCGCTTATAATCTTGTTATTCAGCGATATGTTGATGACCTCATGAGAAAATTATTTGATAAGAAATGGTATGCATTTAAACTCCGCATTGCACAAAACCGTGCAAACCGCGATATTAAAAAAATAGAAAACCATAATCACAAAGAGAACAGGATGCCTGCATATCACTAAACTAATTTTTCCTGACTTAGCCATTCAAAACCCGAACTTTATGCATTCATGTGCCTGATCAACTTTGCTTTTCAGAAAGCATCTCAATATCCGCTCATACTAATTGGCAATCGCGATGAATTTTATAGCCGGCCAACGCAGGAACTTCACTGGTGGACAGAAGATGGTTTAGACATTCTTGCCGGTAAAGATCTGAAAGATGGTGGCACATGGATGGGCATGAACAGGCAGGGAAAGTTTGGCGCACTTACCAATTATCGCGACTTTCGAAATATAAAAGAACAGGCGCCATCGCGAGGAATTATTATTAAAAAATTTCTAAGCGGGTTGCCAACTGAAGAGATGCACCGTTATCTTAAAACACAAGGGAAATTATTTAATGGATTCAATATTATTTACGGTGATATAAATGAATTTTTCTTTTATTCAAATGAAACCGATCGCATTCAAAATATTTACCCCGGAATTTACAGCCTAAGTAATGCGCTGCTCGACACGCCCTGGCCGAAACAGGTTAAAAGCAAAATAGCATTTGAAAACGCAATAGCCGATATCAACAACGAAAGCCATTTTTTTGAATATATGCATGATACTTCCCTCG
>JBIOHA010000388.1:0-1938 GCA_044448625.1 Chitinophagales bacterium
ACTACAGAAATCATCCCATACAAATGAATAGAGTTCCATTAATGCATCGCTGATCCGGAAGTTATCAAAATGCTCGTTGGTTGATCTAATTACCCTGTTCAGTTTCGATTCAAACCATAATATCGCAGCTTTATTCTTTTCGTTATTGCCCGGGGTAACTTCCCATCCTTTTATTAACCGCAATACATTCCAAATCTTATTATTGAAATTTCTTCCCTGCTCAATTAATTTTTCATCATAAATAATATCGTTACCGGCAGGTGAGCATAACAACATTCCCATACGCACTGCATCGGCGCCATATTTAGCAATCAGGTCGAGTGGATCTGGTGAATTGCCTAATGATTTACTCATCTTGCGCCTCTGTTTATCACGCACAATTCCTGTTAAATAAACATCTGTAAATGGCTTGTCACCTTCAAACAAATATCCGGCAATGATCATACGTGCAACCCAAAAAAATAATATCTCGGGAGCTGTTACCAAAGTATTGGTGGGATAATAATATTTAATGTCGCCGTCTTTATCTTCCAAACCATTAAATACAGATATCGGCCATAGCCAGCTGCTGGCCCAGGTATCGAGTACATCAGGATCCTGGTAAATATCATTGAAAAGATGATTTTTTTCCGCAAATAATTTTTCAGCTTCGGTTTTTGTTTTTGCAACCACAAAATCACCGGTGGAATTGTACCATGCCGGTATCCTGTGTCCCCACCATAATTGCCGTGAAATACACCAGTCGCGAACATTTTCCATCCAATGCTTATAAGTATTGATATATTTCGACGGGTGCAATTTAATATTCCCATTCACAACGTTTTGCAATGCCGGTTCTGAAATTTCTTTCATCGAGAGGAACCATTGCATGCTTAATCTTTTTTCAACAACGGCATCTGTCCGCTCTGAAAATCCAACGCTATTTTTAAGATCCTCGATCTTTGTCAATTGCCCGTTTTCTTCAAGCAGCGCAACCATTTTTTTTCTGGCAACAAATCGATCTTCTCCAATTAATATCTCTGCGTTTTCATTTAATGTTCCGTCCTCATTAAAAGTGTCAATTATTTTAAGATTGTGCTTTAATCCGAGTTGATAATCATTTTCATCATGTGCAGGAGTTACTTTTAATGCGCCTGTACCAAATTCTTTTTCTACATATGTATCGGAAATGATGGGGATCTCGCGGTTGATTATCGGAACTAATGCAGTCTTACCAATAAAATCGTGATAGCGTTCATCATCCGGATGAACTGCAATTGCCGTGTCACCCAAAATTGTTTCGGGACGTGTTGTTGCAACTGTGATAAAATCATCTGAATCTTTAATTTGATATTTTACATAATGCAATTTGGACGTAATATCCTTATAAAATACCTCCTCGTTGCTCAATGCGGTTTTTGCTTCAGGGTCCCAATTGATCATACGCAATCCGCGATAAATATGTCCGCGGTTGTACAATTCAATAAATACATTCACAACATCTTCATAATATCCGCGATCCATCGTAAATGATGTTCGCTCCCAATCGCATGAAGCACCCAATTTTTTTAATTGCTGCAGAATAATTCCGCCATATTTTTCTTTCCATTCCCATGCGTAATTCAAAAATTCTTCCCTGGTGAGATCGCTTTTTTTGATCCCTCTTTCACGCAGCATCCCCACAACTTTTGCTTCTGTCGAAATACTCGCATGATCGGTACCCGGTACCCAACAGGCATTCTTACCCATCATTCTCGCCCTCCTGATCAGCAGATCCTGAAGCGTATTATTGAGCATATGACCCATGTGCAAAACACCGGTTACGTTTGGAGGAGGGATAACTATCGTATAAGGCTCACGCCCATCGGGCACCGAACGAAAATAATTTTTGCTCATCCAGTGTGCATACCACTTGTCTTCAATTTCAGCAGGATCATATGTTTTCGAAATTTCCATAAC
>JBIOHA010000389.1:0-1912 GCA_044448625.1 Chitinophagales bacterium
GATAAAGATATCGGCGAAACCATCACCATTCACATCGGGAGAAACTTCAATGGTCTCATTAAAATCACTGTTGTCAGGATTTGAAACCGACCATGAAGGAAATGTATTCAAACCGGCAGATGAACCATAGTAAAGTTCAACGGAAGAACCGGCATATGATGCAACTACATCAGAATAACCATCACCATTCACATCACCCACCGCTAATTGTGAACCTATTAATTTATTGGTAACATTTGACTCGATCACCTGGCTCGGTAAAGTTGAAAGAGAAACAGTATTTCCTAAAAAGACCAGTATCGCGCCCTCGCTTGTTTGACCATTTGAATAACTTCCGCAACTTGCAATAAAATCATCTATACCATCACCATTAATATCTCCTGCCCCTTCCACTCTGTGGCCATAATATCTTCCTGTGGCATTTCCCTGATATTGGCGGTAATATGGAAAAATTAATCCTGACGGTCCTCCCAAATAAAGTTCAACCACTCCTTCACTGGTTTGTGGGCTTGAAAAACTAGATTTTCCAAAAACCAAATCATCGTATCCATCATTATTCACATCACCGGCAACGGCCATATTTCCTCCAAAGAAAAAACTAGCCAGATTTCTTTCCACCTCCTGATCAACAATGCTATCAATTCCGGTGCTGCTCCCAAAAAATATCATAATTTTTCCCTCATCGGTTTGACCATTGTCAAAAGTTGAATGACCTATAATAAGATCTTCAAATCCATCACCATTTATATCACAATTCCCGAGGGGATTATAGGTAAACCCGGCAAATGTGTTACTTAAAAATATCGGATAATCAGGTGCGGGGTTTGGTAATAAATTATCCGTAAAATAAATATAAGCCAATCCTTCATTCAATTCACCTTCTTCACCATTTGGGCATCCAATTAAAATTTCCTGCAGGTTGTCATCATTTAAGCTGACGCAGCTTTTTACAAATTCACCATATTGAAAACCAGCTATATTACTTGTAATGATAATTAAGCTACTGTCGTCATAAACGTCCGGTGAAGAACTCAGATAAATAAACACGCCGCCCTCATCAGTCTGCCCATCATCATACATCGGCACGCCAACAAGTATCTCATCTGAATGATCATTATTTATGTCGCTCAAAAAAGAAATTGAATTTCCAAATGCTGCGTTGGGTTGGTTTATTTCGAGCTGGTCAAACAAATTTAAACCGGTAGAATTTCCTGTAAATAAAAATACAGCTCCTTCATTTAATTCGCCATTGTCAAAACCGGTGGCAGCAACTGCAATATCAGAAAATACATCATTATTTATTTGAATTTTACCACAGGTTGACATTCCAAGGTTAGCGCCCGGCTGATTTACCTCATAGATGAAAGGATCTACTGTATAAAATCCATCCATTGAACCAAAATAAATAAATAATCTTCCTTCATCTGTTTGGCCGTTGTCATAATTTGGAGCACCACAGATAATATCTTCGTTGCCATCTGCATTTATATCACCTGCAAATCCGCAGCTATGTCCAAAGGAACTGTTGGACTGATCGCCAGAAATAATCAGGTCAGGGGCAGCATTCAGGGAAACGGGATCACCATAAAAAAATATTACCGCTCCCGCATTTACAACAGCAGCATCATAATTTTCTGATCCAATCATGATATCAGCATATCCATCATTATTGATATCTCCATTTGCAGACAATGGAATTCCAATTTTAGCATTTGCCTGGTTGCTTTCATAAGACCAAAGGAGTTCTTCTTCAATAATATCATATAGATAAACAATTCCCTCATCAGTTTGGCCTCCATCAAAATTTGGCGCCGAGATCAATATTTCAAAAACACCATCACCATTTACATCATTAGTAGTGGCTAATGATGATCCAAAATTTGCATTATCCTGATTCCCCTCAATCGAAAAA
>JBIOHA010000390.1:0-1887 GCA_044448625.1 Chitinophagales bacterium
CTTTTATTTGAAGCAGTAGATACAGCGTTAAATAACGAACTATGGCGAAGCGACGGTACGGATTCAGGTACATATAAAGTGAAGGAAATTTATCCCGGATCAACAAACGGAGGATTAAACCTTTCGCTCCAAAATGCAGGCGGAACAATTTATTTAGCCGGTGAAGATATTGATCATGGAATTGAAATTTGGACTACCGACGGAACAGAAGCTGGAACATTTATGGTTTGTGATATTGATACTACGCCTCCATCAATAAATTCCACGCCAGAGCATTTTTTTTCTTATGGTGGTTCAGTTTATTTTAAAGCAACAAAGGATGATCTCGGCGATGAAATATGGCAAACGGATGGAACCTGTGCCGGCACATCCATGCTCATAAATTTGAACAATGGTGTTGGCGATGGCTCGCATCCTGATTATTTTACAAACTACCTCGGTATAATTTATTTTACTGCATACACTGATCTTGATGGCCCGATAGATACAGAATTATGGAAATCGGATGGAACTGCAGCGGGAACTTTGCTTGTTAAAGATATTTACCCGGGAATTGCAGAAGGGCTACCGAGATATTTAACGGTAGTAAATGATAAATTATGTTTTTCAGCTAAAAATGCACCCACTGATATTGAATTATGGGTGAGTGACGGAACGGAGGCAGGCACTGTTTTATTAAAAGATATTTTAGGGGGGCCGGGAGGTTCAAATCCGCAAAATTTTACTCTGGTAAATTCAACCTTATTTTTTACTGCCAATGATGGGATAAACGGCATTGAATTATGGAAGACCGACGGAACGGAACCAGGTACCCTGCTTGTAAAAAATATAAGACCGGGCGCAAGCTCCTCAAACCCTTCGCATTTAATTAATGCTGGTGGTATTTTATATTTTGCCGCAAATAACGGAACAAACGGAGTTGAACTTTGGAAAAGCGATGGCACACCTGCCGGAACAATTATGGTTGAAGATCTGAACCCTTCAGGGTCGTCATCACCCAATCATTTATATTATGCTGGCACAAACCTCTATTTCTCTGCTACCAGAAATGATATTGGAAACGAATTATTTAAACTGCAAATATGCGATGATGAACTTGCAACAATAACGCCGTCCGGTGTTACATCTTTTTGCAAGGGAGAAAGTGTGATATTAAATGCAAACACAGGAGCAGGTTATTCTTATCAATGGAAACGCAATGGGGCGGTGATCAGTGGGGCAATAAATTCTTTTTATACGGCAACGAAATCGGGAGAATACCAGGTAGAAATAACTGTTGGCTCCTGCACCGATATTTCTGAAATTGTTTCCGTTACTGTATTCAACAAACCAAATCCTGTAATAACAAATACCGATGCTACCAACGACATTTGTTTTGACCCTGAAATTAAATTAAAAACAAATGCAGCAGCAGGATCCACTTATCAATGGTATAAAGGAGCAATGATACTTGCAGGTGCAACATCCAATATTTATTTTGCCACAACTACAGGAAATTATAAAGTGTATGTTACCAATGCAATGGGCTGCAATAAAATGTCGACACCATATTCAATAATAAACTCATGCAGGGAAAAAATGACAAGGGAAGATGATTTTATTTTGTTTCCAAACCCAACAGCAGGAGAGTTTAATCTTTTTATTCCCGGCGAAATTTCATTTCGTGGTTGTGCTGTCGCGATCTATAATTCAATTGGAGTGTTGGTATTTAATGAAACGATAGATAATTCGCCAAATAGAGGCCAATCACTTGTTATAGCTAAATCATTTGCACCGGGATTATATTTTGTGCATTTGCAGGCTGGAGATTTTTCAGGAATTAAACAATTGATTATAGAATAATTAATAACATTTCCTGCTATGAAAGGAATATTACTATATGTATAC
>JBIOHA010000391.1:0-1885 GCA_044448625.1 Chitinophagales bacterium
ATAATAGGCAATATCAAATCCGCAAACCACCTCTGTTGCGCTGTCTATCATCTCGATATTAAAAGCAATTTTTTTAACAGAAATAAAATCGGAATAGTCAATATAGGAAACCGGGAAAATAATTGAATCACCATAAAAAATATCCCCGGTTAAATTATTTGTCCATTTATATAAATACCCTTCTGGGGTTAAAACATTAGTGCCTGAAGTATCATATACCAGCAGAGATAATCTAAGGGTATCACTATTTTTAAGAAGGCAATCTATAGTTTCATTTTGTATAGCAATAGAAAATGTTTTTTGCAGGTATAATGCGCTATCAGGAAGCCATTGCTGTAAATAATTTACCAATGGTTTATAAGTGCTGTCGTCAATCAAATTATTCCATTCATTCGGATCGGTTTCAAATTGTTCACCTATTTCATATAACTCGCTTTCATACCACGATGAATCGCGGTCGCAATCCAACATATCGCCGGCGTTGTTTGAAGTATAAAGAATATAATGGAACCTGTTATTGCGAATCGAAAATTGGGGGAAACAACTGCATTGATCATTTGTGCCCACTTTATAGGATGCTAATACAGGTGCTTCCATCACTGTATTTGGATCTGATAAAAATGGCATAAGACTTTTTCCATCAATATAATTATCGCCGTTTGCAAATTCAGGATATGGAATTCCGGTCAGATCGCAAACAGTTGGAAAGATGTCGAGCAGGCTAACTGATGCATATACATTTTGTTTGAGCGGGTTTCGCATATCTGCAATTATAAATGGAGCACGCAGATCATTTTCCCACATAGTGCCTTTTAGCCAATGTCGTTTTTCGCCGAGGCTAAATCCATGATCACTCGCGAAAATAAAAATTGAATTATTGAATATTTCCGGATAATCCTGCAGCGAATCTATAAATCGCAATATTTGTGCATCTACAAATTGCGTTGCAGCCAGGTATGCAATTGTAGTATTTGCCCGAAGACTTTCATCAATAATAATCACTCTCTCATCATCTGTCAAACCTAATTCAATAACAGGCATTGTTCCAATGGAAGAGGCTTCGTCTAAAATTCCTTCGTATGTGCTATCATAATTGGCAACAAAAGAACCGAGAGCCCCCAGTTCATAAAAATCCTGGTATATAGTATCTGGTTGCGGAGGCATTAATACACCATTGTAGGGCAAAGCGGCTTCAGGTAAATTATATGGATAATCAAACGGCTCTTCATAAAAATCAGTTAAATAATCGTCGCTGAAATATTTCTCAGGAACGTATAGGGGAGTATGTGGTTTTCGCAAACCGATGGTAATAAAAAATGGATCGCCGCAGGTATTTATTACGCCATTATGAAAATCCTCTACAAAATTCAATACAGAATCAATTGCACGGTAATCGTAGGTTAAATATTCCATAGAATCAGGAATTCTCGCATAACCAATATTCTTAACACCTTCATTATGATCATTGCCATAATCTAAAACGGCAAGGTCGTCGGCGCCGGTAAACAAACTGTATTTGCTCCATGATAATTCTTTACTGCAGGGATCGGCGGTAGTGGAGTCGAAATCGAAATAAGTATCAAAGCAATGATAGGTTTTATTTATGCCATAAGTAAAATATCCATTGTCTTTCAGATATTCGGGTAATGTAAAGACCTCTTCATTATTTTTTGCAGCAGTGAAATAATCGCGAAAAGGTTTGCAGGTTGGATTTATATAAACCTGTGTATAAAAAAGGTCCTTTCCTGTTAGCATGCTCGTGCGTGACGGTGCGCATTTGGGTGATGAAGCATGCGAATTATAAAAGGTTGTTCCCCATGATGCGATCGTATTTATTCCCGGAACTACAGCCTGGGGATGACCGTTCACATCATAAACATAATCG
>JBIOHA010000392.1:0-1870 GCA_044448625.1 Chitinophagales bacterium
CTCTTAAATATGCCGTTTAATTGGAAGGAATTACGCTGTTGTGACAATCATTGTCCATCTAACCTACTCCAAACCCTAAACCCGTATACATTTAAACATTTTTAAACCCTTCAAACCCCTTCAAACTTCTATTATCTTTGCCGCCTGA
Organism: Chitinophagales bacterium; assembly: GCA_044448625.1. Lineage (GTDB taxonomy): Bacteria > Bacteroidota > Bacteroidia > Chitinophagales > BACL12 > UBA7236. The sequence goes on from JBIOHA010000392.1 coordinate 149, forward strand.
TGGAAGTTTATGAGAAATATGAAGTAGTGATCGGATTGGAGGTACATGCACAACTTATTACCAGATCCAAAGCATACAGCACCGACATTGCTGAATATGGAGGTGCGCCAAATACGCATATAAGCGTAGTTACACTTGGCCATCCGGGCACCCTTCCTGTATTCAATGAAAAAACCCTGGAGCTTGGGATCATGATGGGGTTGGCAACAAATTGCAGTATTACTTCAATAAATCAATTCGCCCGTAAAAATTATTTTTATGCAGATCTGCCGAAAGGATATCAGATAACACAGGACAAAACACCGCTTTGTACCAACGGATATATTTTAATTGGTGAATTCGGCAAAGAAAAAAAGATCGGCATTACCAGAATTCATATGGAAGAAGACGCAGGAAAAAGCATTCACGATCTCGATCCGTTTTATACATTGGTTGATTTGAACCGTGCAGGAACACCCCTCATTGAAATTGTAAGCGAACCTGAAATCAGAAGCAGTGATGAAGCTTATGCATATGTTACTGAAATAAGAAAACTGTTGAGGCATTTAGAAATATGCGATGGCAATATGGAAGAAGGAAGTTTGCGCTGCGATGCCAATGTCAGTGTCCGGTTAAAAGGCGTTGTTGATTTTGGTGTAAAGGTGGAAGTGAAAAATATGAATTCGATCAGGAACGTAAAACGTGCTATCGAATTTGAAATAAAAAGGCAAATTGATGCAATTGAAAAAGGAGAAACGCTGACCCAGGAAACAAGAAGTTTCGATGCATCAAAAGGAACAACCTTCAGTATGCGCAGTAAGGAAGCCGCACATGATTACCGATATTTTCCGGAGCCCGACCTACAACCAATTGTTGTTACAAAAGAAATGGTGGAAGCAATAAGGAAATTGATGCCTCCCCTGCCGAAAGAGTTAATGCATAAATATATTGAGCAATTGAATTTAAGCGCATACGATGCAGAAATATTAACTAGTGAAAAATCAATTGCAAATTATTTTGAGGAGATCATCAATAAAACAAAAAATTATAAAGCTGCAGCAAACTGGATGCTGGGGCCCGTTAAAAGCTGGCTGAATGAAAATGCAACAGAAATAAATGAATTGCCGGTCACGCCACAACATATTGCCGATATCATTTTCCTCACCGAACAAAACAAGATCAATTTCACCATGGCTAGTCAGCAATTGTTTCCTGCATTATTACAATCGCCGGAAAAAACTGCAGAGACGCTGGCAAAAGAATTAACCCTCATTCAGGAAAGTGATTCCGGTTTGATCGAAAAACTGATAGAAGAAGTGCTGGCAAAATATCCCGACAAGGTATTGGAATACAGGTCCGGTAAAAAGGGCATACTCGGTTTATTTATGGGGGAGGTAATGAAATCGTCAAAAGGAAAAGCCGACCCAAAGATCACGTCGAGGATACTGGAAGAAAAATTGAATAATTAATATAAATTCCAATCAGTTAATAAATATTTGAATAACAGATAAAATCAATAATGAAAAAATCATCAGTTTTATTTCTCTCAGCAATTGTATTTTTTCTTTTCTCCTGTTCTACTGAGAAAGGATTGCCATTCGAACTCAAAGGCGAGATCAAAGGGGCCGAAAATAAAAAGGTCACATTGGAATCGATGACATTTCCGAACAGCAACGACCCGAGGTTTACAATAATCGACACGGTGCGTGCGGATGAAAAAGGAAAATTTCAAATTAAAAATCA
>JBIOHA010000393.1:0-1867 GCA_044448625.1 Chitinophagales bacterium
ATTGTCGGGAATGCTGACTGCAGCTAACTGGTACTTGCCCCAGGGTTTTACAAATCCCTCATAACCTTTTTCACTTAAATTATTGAGAATAATGTTAGCTCTGTCTACTGAGTTTAATGCGCCTGCTACTAAAATGTATTTTGTTTTGGCAACAGGAGCAATTACTTCCTGGTCGATTGGTGTAACAAGCTGGTTGGATTTAACATCCTCAGGAATTATGGGTGCAGGATCCGTTTTGCGGAAATAAATTATCCCCTGATTGATATCGAATTTTACGGGTTCATATTTCTCGAGGATATAATTATTCTTTGAGAACATATCCTTCATCCCGAATATTTCCGCATAATTAAAACCATTCATGCTCTGGGCGATGAAAATTTGAATGGTAAGCATAGCGAGTAATAAAATTGCTGCTATCGGTAATAAGGCATCAACAAAATTTCTTTTCTTTTTTGGATTTGCAACAGTTATTGCCCTAAGCGGTTTTACCTCATAGGTTTGTTCACGAACAACTGGTTGCGCAGTGTAGGTTGGCAAACCGTACGACTGCAATAAAAAGTTTTGAGAATTATCAGGAAGGAATTGGATATTATTCTCAACATCCACCGTTAACCTTCCAATACCTGCAAGCTTTACCGGTTTATGATCATAAACAGCAGTTTTTACCTGCGACACAAACTCCCTGATCATTGCCTCAGCTTCCGATTGCGAAATTGATTCAGCGCTTGCAATGGCATGGCTCAGCAAACCATCATTGGAAGTGAGTTTAATATTGAACGCAACCGATTTTGAGGGGCTATTGAAAATGAAGGAGGTGGGATGCACCTTGGCGGGCTGGTAATTGGTTACAAATCCGCCAAAACCCGGAACGATTACACAATTGTGGTCGTGTAATAATCTGACAATATGTTGAGTTACCTGATGCACCAGTTGGTTTACAGAGCAAATATCTCAAGGTGATAGATTAAACAGACGTTAAGAAATCCACCAAATGTTTAAAACGCAAATGATATCCCCGCCAGGGCCTGAACACCATACGACGGGTAATTATAATATCGCTGGTATTTAAATGAAGCCATATTGTTTACATTGACGAAAATATTGAAATACTTCGAGTAGCTATAGGTTGCTGCCAGGTTGAAATCAATGGTGCCGTCAATTTGTTCTTCCACATCATCAGCGAGCAGTGCATAGGTTTTTCCAATGCCGAAAATATCAATATTCATGTTCAGCTTTTTATTAAAGCTGTACTTTCCGCTGAGCGACCATTCTAATGTCGGACGATGATAAGGTTTATCAAATTCCTTAATTTCCGAAAATGTGAAAGCATTAAGCGCACCGGTAAATCTGAATTTATCGGAATTAAAATAACTGATCTCAATATTACCTCCCCACAATGTTGCATCGCTGTACCTGATATCGAATCGCTTCATATCGCTGGTGTCGTTAAAATAAAATGGAAGGTCCTTGGCAATTTTCTGGTATCCTTTTATTGAAAAAGCAAAATTTCCGTTTGTTGATCCACGCAATCCCGCGAATTTTTCATCAATGGTTGAGTTGACAAATAATAATGTGTCATTCACAAATGGATTTTCGGCAACAATATTTGCAAAATTATTTTTCTGGAGATGTGCCTGCCATCCTGCAACAAAAACCAACCTGTCGCCAACAAGGTCATAAGAAAATACAGCATCGGGAAGGATGTAAGCATTATTTGATTTATCCACTTTTGTTTCGATACCTGCATTTAAACTCCAGGAATCCTCTATCATTTTATAATAGGGCTTTACGCCAACCAGCGAATTAATATTTTCGCCTGCTCCCTTATAGGAATAATATTCATAAGAAACCTCCGCACCGGCAATTG
>JBIOHA010000394.1:0-1867 GCA_044448625.1 Chitinophagales bacterium
GTATCATAGTAGGCGAATACTTTTTGGACGATGTCGGCAACTCTTGCTCCGGGGTCCTGCCTGATCTTTAACTCTTCCTGTTCTATCATATAAAAAAGGCCGTCCAATGCTTTTTGAGTAACATATGCCGAAAGGTCGGGATTCAGATCGTCCATCAACGGGATCTTATTATAGTAATTGACAGCATCACTCCAGTACTTCGTTGCACCAACATTATTTAATGACGTTTCTATTACAGGTTTGAATTTAAGCGTAAGTTGCGATGTAGTGGTTCTTTTTAAATATTCTGTTGCAGCATCGTTTGCACCAAATAAAATATCCATCGCATCTCCAATGGTCATTTGCCTTATTGAATTAATTAATATCGGCTTGGCTTCTGTGGCTGCATTTTCTGCTGCATGATTGATTGAATTAATTACATCGTCGCACATTTTATTTAAACCGAGATCGCGCAATGTGTTTTCAATTTTTACCGCCTCCGGTGGAAAAGGAATTTTTACTTTTGGATTTCCGAGATAGCCGTTAACCACTGCCAGGATATCCGAGCCATTTGTTGCACCCTGCACCAATGCTTCTCTTAAACCATTCGCAGCTTCCTGCTCAGTGATGGATGTTGCTCCAACAGCATCTAAAACATCTTCCATCACCTGTGGATCGCAGGTGGATTGTGTGAGCATTCCAATTACCAGCGTACCGAAAATGATATTCTTTATCATGATGAATTTTTGTTGCCAAGGTAGCGAATTGAAATTACAACTGGTATTGTTTTTTTTATCTTTGCTGCATGAGTAAAACTGAATTTCTGATAAACGTGCATGCCCGTTTTCTTTTAAAACATTCCAGCGAGCCCCTTCACGGAAATCATTACAGGGTGAGATTGTTTGACAAGGATCCTATCAATGATGATTTTTTAGGTGAAACCGAATTGGATAAGGACGGAAAAGTACATTTTCGCATCGACCCAAAATATTATCGTTCAGAAGATAATCCGCTTGAAACAAAACCCGACTTTTATATTGTAGTTATGAAGGAAGAAAGAGTAATATTTAAAACACCAGTTGCGCCAAATATTGATTTAAATAAAGACGGAAATTTTAATTATGGTGAAGGTGAGTGGATAGATTTGGGTACGTTTGTTATTGAGGAATAGGGAATAAAAAGTGAGAAGTATGAAGTGAGGAATAATATAGCGACATCAAACTCATTACTCATTCAATTGTTAAGTAATAAAAAAACCAGGCGGCGATGGCAATTGATCATTTAAATTGCAACCGTTGCCTGATTATAAAATTACCATCAGAATTTATATCCTGCATTTATAAATGCATAATGAAATCTTCCATTGAAGTCTTCATCAAAGAAATTGGTAAATGCGAAATTATAACCTAGGTCCACAGAGAGCGGCAGAAAATCAAATCCCACACCGGCAGCACCACTTATATTAATTGTGCTGAATTCTTCTGTTTCAAGTTGCATCCTGTTATCAGATACATTTAACAGCGCAGATATCATCGGGCCGGCATAGATCCTTGTATTGAATAATTCATCATCATCATAAGGCATGAGCCGAACACCAACATAAACCGGAACATTAACCATGTTAAAAAATACATCGTCGTTGGTAATAAAAATTCCATCTTCATATGAAGAAATATGCGATTGCAAAACAAGATATTCCACAGCAGCCTCGCCATAGATTGGTGTGCCTGAACGATAAAATAATCCTGCCTGGGCACCAACCCTGGTATCGGTGGTAAAATCCGGCGACGTCATACTGATATTCGTAAAATTTGCCCCGGCATGAATACCAAGCCGCGACGATTGTGTATATGCCGAAATTGTCATCAGCATAACAAAAGAAGCTATA
>JBIOHA010000395.1:0-1839 GCA_044448625.1 Chitinophagales bacterium
GGTCAACATAGGATTTATTGCCGATGATCATATCCTTCAATCCGTCACCGTCAATATCTGTGACTGCCACATTTGCACCCGATCCCAGCTCAATCATGTTATCCACAAACAGACTGTTTTTAACATAAGTGAAATCATTTATCGTATTGCTGGTATTGTTTTTATAAAACAAAACATTATTAAAGTTTTTAGAATACACCGCACAAGGGGCAACAATAAGGTCTTTTTTTCCATCATTATCCACATCAAAATAATGAGGACCGAGCTGGGATCGTCCTAAGTAGGCGGGAGGATTGCCGACTGCATTATTAGCCGGGTAAATGGTGTCGCATGATACCATATTTGCGGAAAGTAATGTCCCGCCATTTGTAAAATATTCTAAATGCTCACAATTAATATCACCGTTAATAAATTCCTTATCACCGTCACCATCCATATCAGGCGCTATGGCGCAAAAGCCCGAATGTAAGTGCTCTAATTGTGATACATCGACTGACAAATGATGTGGAGCTTCACGACAGCTTATATTTAAAGTATATGAGCAATTACCAGAACTAGTATCTCCCCAATCCAAAATTTCCCCAACATCCTGTTACCATATTAAAAGCCATTGTATCGCACCGACCCCAATTTTCTTGTGCAAGATTTTGATGGTATTCTACAGTGTAACTTGATATTGCGAAGGTGAGCACATCAAGATCACCGTCATTGTCCACATCAACCAAAGCGGGCTGGCTATTGGATGCAACAAATAAATTGGTGGGAAATCCGAAATAGATGGTATAAACCAAATCAATTTCCTTATGAAATTTTAAACCTGTGCTGACATCGTAATCATTTTGATAAACCGTCATACCACCGGTATAGTTATAGGTGAAAATATCTTCCAATCCATCGCAGTTGTAATCAACGAGAATAGCCCAATCATGCATTCCCTTCGGAAAACAATCCTTGTATTGAGGTGCATATTCGTAATCTACCTGGTTGGCAGTTCCATGATTGATGTAGGTGGTGTACCGGAAATAAGATTGCGATGCGCCTTCTTTTTCAAAAACAAAAAGGTCTTTAATGCCATCACCATTCATATCAATCTGTGAAAAAATTGGCGAATCAAAACCGCCCGTCCAGGCATTGGCAGCAGGTATTACCGGGTTACCAAATTGCGTAACCGGAATGTTGAGATAATATTGATAAGGCTGTGATTTAATTTCACCGGCAAACAACATCACGAACATTGCAACAGGAAGAAGTAAGTTTTTTTTCATTAAAATAAATTTTAGAATTCCGTTTTATTTAAGATGATAATTTAAAATAAATTTGCGTCAGAAAATTAAAAACATTTATTTGTCCTTACAAAGATAATTATATTAATTTTCAATCGGTATAAAGACGCAGTTAACGCTCAAAAGTTGCAAACAATCATTCATTTATTCTGCAATTCATAATTCATAATTTTTTCACACATGCCCTCCTTCGACATCGTAAGCAAAATTGACGAACAGAAATTAGACAACGCCATCAACGTTGCTAAAAAAGAAATCAGTACCCGTTATGATTTTCATGACTCAAAAACTGAGTTGGAGCTGGATAAAAAAGAATTGCAGATTCATATCGTTACCGAAAACGACATGCGCATGAAATCCATACAGGATATAATTATTGCCCGTATGGTAAAGCAGGGAGTTGATCCTGCAACTCTTGATTTTGGGAAAGAAATTTATGCAGCAGGCAACATGGTGAAGAAGGACATTAAAGTGAAAGAAGGCATTGATAAAGAAACTGCCAAAAAGATTGTGAAGATGATAAAAGATTCGGGCTTAAAAGTGCAGGGTTCTATTA
>JBIOHA010000396.1:0-1830 GCA_044448625.1 Chitinophagales bacterium
CCTCAACCTCGGAAGAAGAATAGCAGAAGCAAAACAGGCGGTGATCGAATTGTATGATGATGGATATGTGATGCCGGTGCAACGCAGTGATATCAGGGTATTGGGCCGTTCCATGTTAGGAGCCATGCATGCCGGTATCAATGGCATGTGGCGTGGAAATTATGCTACCGATCATGATGTTACCGTAGCAAAAAAATTAGCGTACGTTATGTGTGGCGGCGACCTGAGTGAACCCACTTTAGTTAGTGAGCAATACTTACTTGATCTTGAAAGAGAAGCTTTCTTAAGTCTGACCGGTGAGAAGAAAACACTGGAAAGAATACAATCGATCTTGAAAAGTGGAAAGCCGTTGAGGAATTAAACATCCGGTCTGACGGTCTCCGTCTGACCGGAATAAATTTCTGCGTATGAAATTTATTGCAGATAATCTGTACCATATATACAACCAGGGAAACAATCAACAGCAAATTTATTCCTGTTCGGAAGACTATTTAATTTTTTTGAGAATGATCCGAACAAACATTTCTCCTCACGCAGAAATAATTGCATATTGTCTTATGCCAAATCATTTTCATTTGTTGGTATATGTTGACAACAGGGTAGATAAGGTAATTAAACAAGGTGGGCTGGTTATTGATCCATTAACAAATGGGCTGAGAAAATTATTAAGCGGTTATGCAAGGATTTTTAACAACCGGTACAAATTTTCCAGGTCTCTCTTTAGACAAAAAACAAAGAGCAAATGCCTTTCTGAGATCTTGATTAACGATCATCCGGACTTTTCGGCCAGGGATTATTGTGTTAACTGCTTTCACTATATCCATCAAAACCCTTTGAAAGCAAAGTTGGTGAAACGAATGGAAGATTGGGAATACTCTTCATTTAAAGATTATGCCGGGTTAAGAAACGGCAGTTTATGTAATAAGGAGTTAGCCGTAAAGCATTGCTACTATCAGAAAGAGACTTTTTTGAGCGAATCTTATCAAATTATTGATGATAGATTCGGAAATATTTTCTTTTAAATATTTCGTGTTATTGGTCAGACCGGGACGGTCAGACCAGGTATACGTCAGATCATGTACGAAAATTAAATATTAGAATAAATGGGCGAAGCCGAACTGCAACCACACAAGAACCAACTCATCATCCATGCAGTAATATTCTGTTACGGCGATGCAGCCAATGATGATATTGCCAGGTTCATTGCTTCTGACATTGCACAGTATTGGAATGATGCGCATGGGATAGTGAATTTTAAAGGCCGGTCTGTTGATGTAAGATTTAATATGGAAGGAATTTGCAACAATGCACTTACTCCGATCGAGGTTTATGAAAATACCAATCCCCGTTATAATTATTTCCGTATTGAAGAATTTGCAAGCGGCAATATTTCATTTGTTGATGGTATTAATTCCAATACCGGTTATTTTAAATTGGAAAACCTGCTGAACAACTCCAGTACGGCTGCTCATGAATTTGGCCATACCATTGGATTAGATCATCCACATGACCTGGATATAAGGGGAAAAGGGATCCCTGGTATCATGTATCCCAGGGGTACATGGGTCGATCCGCAGTTTCAATATTACCCCGATGTTGCTCCGGGCGAAAAAGGCGGAACACTAAATCCTTTTAACCGGAAGGTACTGCAAAATGATATTGATGACCTGCGGTTACATAAACTTGATCTTGATCAAAACGGGTTCGCCATGGTCGGCGATTTTACTTCGGTATGGCACGATAAACATTTACCTTGACCCTGCTTACAAAATTTCAGTTACCTTCATTCCAAATTTATATTCTTATCTATGGCAATTCTCACCATCGAAA
>JBIOHA010000397.1:0-1812 GCA_044448625.1 Chitinophagales bacterium
AGCATACATAGCCTGATGGCACAACCCACAGTTAACCTGGTTCCGTTTGCAACCGGTTTCTCTGGCGGAATAAGTGACATCGCAAATGCCGGTGATAATCGATTATTTGTAGTTGAACAATTGGGATATATATCAATTGTGGATTCGGCAGGTAATGTGATGCCTAATTATTTCCTGGATATACACAGCAAGGTTACACCCACAACATTTTCTCCGGGAAATGAACAGGGATTGCTCGGGCTCGCATTCAGTCCTGATTTTGCAACTGACGGAGTTTTTTATGTTAACTATACCGATAAAAATGGTGTGGGAAATACAGTTATCTCCCGGTTTACTGTGAGTGCAAACCCCGATATAGCAGACCCTGCTTCAGAAGAAATTATATTGAATGTTTACCAGCCTTTTTCAAATCATAATGGCGGATCCCTTGCGTTTGGCGATGATGGTTACCTTTATGTTGCACTGGGTGATGGTGGAGATGCCGGGGATCCGGGTAACCGGGCACAGAATCCGGATTCGCTGTTGGGAAAGATTTTGAGAATAGATGTTTCCGTGCCAACTGGTTATGCTATTCCACCCACGAACCCATTTGCAACTGCAGGAGGTGCGCCTGAAGTCTGGGCTTATGGATTGCGAAATCCCTGGAAAATTACTTTCGATCGCGATAATCATAATTTATGGATTGGTGATGTAGGCCAGTTTGACTGGGAGGAAATAGATTTTCAACCCGCTGCTTCTACAGGTGGTGAAAATTATGGATGGCGTTGTTATGAAGCAAATCATCCATATAATACAACCGGTTGTTCACCAATAAGTGCATACGTTGCCCCGGTCTTCGAATACGATCATAATTCTACAGCGGGCTGTGCTGTAACAGGTGGTTATGTTTACCGGGGAATTCAATTCCCTGCTTTGTCAGGATATTATTTTTTCTCGGATTATTGCAATGGTGTTATAAATACGTTGTCACCTGCAATGCTCATATCTACTGCGGGAACATTTGGAGGCAATATGTTCACCACATTTGGAGAAAACTATAACGGCGAGCTTTTCATCAGCAGCCAGAGTAACGGAACAGTTTTTAAGATCATTGACGCAGTTACCGGCATTGAAGCGTATTCGGACCAGGTTAACAACCTGACCATTTTCCCAAACCCGGGATATGGCCTTTTCACTTGTGAATTTGATGCGGCACAAAAAATTAATGTTGATATTGAGATAGCCGACCTTACCGGACGTGTTTTTTATCGTGATCAAAAAAGCCTTCTTCCCGGACATAATAATTTTGATATTGACCTGAAAGGAGTTAGTAGCGGATCTTACCAGTTAAAGATCTCATCTGCAGATGTCGCAGTTTATAAAAAATTTGAAATTATTAAATAAAAAATAAGGATTGAGTAGGTTCAATACTATCCCCACCATATTTCGTGGGGATAGCTTTTTTGGCTGGAGTGGGGAATTAAAGTGCCAGAATCGGAAACCGTTAGTGACTATGTGAAAATTTTCACATAATTAAAATCTTTTTCTTATTTTCGGGGTTATATGATTTGCGTGCAGAAATCCGCGGGAATGGACGGCAGGCAGGTATACTAACCACAGTAGGGATTTAATTACATAATTATGGTATTTTCAACGAATTACGAATGCAAATTCGTAGATAAGGGTATATTATTGTCAAATGCAAAACTGTATGCAGTATTTCATCCTGAGTTTGCTTCAGCATCGGGAACAATACCTGGAAGAAATAATCAGCTCCAGGTGGTGCTTGCCGATGATGATGAGGACGACCGGATGTTTTTTGCAGATGCAATC
>JBIOHA010000398.1:0-1791 GCA_044448625.1 Chitinophagales bacterium
AGACGTTGTTCCGTCACCAAATTCCCAATAAGTATCAGTATAACTTCCATTTAAAGTATACGAAACAACTTTTGCGCTTATTGCAGTATTATCTAAAATAAGACTATACGATCCGGTTGGTGCTGTTGTTTTATTTATATAGAGTGTTTTTGTATTAAATGCTTTTAGATCTCCTGTAGCGAGTTCTGTAACTTCAAGATAAAATGTGATATGATCATTAGCAGTAAATACCGCACCGGGGATTGTATTTGTGTTGAAAGTATATGTCTTACCGTAAAATATCGCACCGGTAAGATTATTTGTCCATTTAAACTGGTAAGCTCCTGTTGCGGCACCGGTAATAGGAGTTCCTTCATCAGAGAAAAGCGCTGAATTTAATTTAACAGCGGTATGTGAATTCAATAAACATGGAAGTGGCTTGGTTGAAATATTTACAGTATAAGCGATCGTTCCATATAGCGATCCTTCCGGCAAAAATTCTGTGAGATAATCGATAACAGGTGCATATTCGTCATCAGCGGCTAAATTATTCCATTCATTCGGATCTGTTTCGCGGTTAATGCCGATATCATATAATTCTTCTTCATAATAATCAGCAGTGGTGTCGCAAATATTTGTTGCAATATCACCGCTGTTGTTTTGCTGGTATCTGATATAATGAAACCGTTCACTTCTCACTGAAAAAGTAGGATAGCAATTTGCAAATCCGCCGTGTTTTCTTGTTGTTGAAACAGATGGTGCTTCGCGAATTTGATCAGGAGCAGTAAGCAGATCAACAAATGAATTTCCGTCGAGATATTGTGAGCCGTCGGCAAATGTTGGATGATCAACATCAGCGAGATCGAGAATGGTAGGATAAAGATCGATGAGTGAAATTGTCCTGTTGCTCACCTGGTTTCCAGGTTTTGTAGGATCTGCAATTGCAAATGGAATACGAAGGTCTGTTTCCCACATGCCCCATTTCGTCCAATGTCTTTTTTCTCCCAGCGAAAAACCGTGATCACCTATCAAAACAATTATCGTATTTTCTAAAAGTTCAGGATGTAATTTCAGCTCATCAAGAAAGCGGCCCACCTGTGCGTCAACAAATTGCACTGCGGCTATATATGCTGCAGCATAATTTGATTTATAAGTTTCTGTCAGTATATCGAATCTTTCAGCATCGGTAAGCAATGGATCAATTACAGGATAAAAAGGAAGATCATCAACAAGATCATTAATTACTTCAAACGCATCCGTTTCATCTGCAAAGAATCTTCCGAGACCGTCTTCGGGTAAATTATAATAATCGTTATATTTTGGATTTGGCTGCGGGGGCATTACCAATCCATTAAAAGGAACAGTTCCTACAGTATCATTATAAGGAATATCAAACGGGGTATCATAAATATTGTTTACATAATAAGGAAGAAAATATTTTTCAGGAATGAACCTGTCGGAATGTGGCTGATGATAACCCAGCGACATAAAAAATGGTTTGCCGCAAGTGTTGGCTGTTCCCATTGCATAATTATGGATCCAATTAATTGCAGTATCCGTCATGATAACATCTTCCATATATCCCTCGAGCGAATCAGGTATCATTCCCCAGTCAAAATAATCGGCAAATGAATAATTCAAACATTCAGCAACAAACCATTCAGTGGGATTTATATTGGTGAGCTTATTCCACGATAATGTTTTTGAACACATTGGAGATGCCTTGTCAAAATCATTTTGTTGTGGTGTATGAAAAACTTTATCCAACGCATAGGTAAAATATCCTCCATCATCTTTTAATACCTCCGGGAG
>JBIOHA010000399.1:0-1769 GCA_044448625.1 Chitinophagales bacterium
GCAAATGCTGTTATTGCATATTTAGCCGCGATTAAATATGCAGATGCGGAAGTTGGAAGAATAATTACAGAATTAGCATCGCATCCTGAAATTTACAACAATACAATTATTGTAATTATTGGTGATAATGGATTTAGCCTCGGAGAAAAAATGCATTGGCGCAAAAGTACTTTATGGGAACCCGACAGCCGTGTGCCGATGATAATTGCAGATCTGAGAAATATTCAGCCGCAGGTTTGCAACCGCACTGTTAGTTTGCTTGATATTTATCCAACGTTGGTGGATATACTCGACCTCGATCCACCTGTTTTTACTGATGGAAGTCCCTATCTCGATGGAAAAAGTCTTGCGCCTCTTTTGCAAAATCCAAATTTACCATGGGAAAAACCTTCATTGGTAACGTACAAAGATTCTTATGGCGAAGAGGGTTCTTGCTTTCCTTTATATGGCGTGCGCAATGAGCGCTTTCATTATATCAATTACCACAGCAATAATATTGAAAATGTGGTGGAGTGTGATTCATCACTGAGTATTGAAGAAGAAGAATTATACGATATCGGGGTCAACAGGCAAACCGATCCCAATGAATGGAACAACCTGATCGATGATGATGATTATGCACCTGTGGTTAATTATCTCAAAGAATATTTACCCGGTGGTGACCGCTATATGCAAAAAGCATTTTCAGTGAATATTAATCATAAACCCTTTCCATGTTTTTTAAATGCGCATACATCATTTAAATTAAATACCTCTTTGTTCAATAGTGAAGGTGCATTAATTAACGGTGCAGCGATCGCGAACTATCAGTTTAAATGGACGAATAATTTAACCGGTGCAATTTTTTTTGGCAAGAGTTATACATTTAATACCGCTACAATTCCCCCGACAATTTTTTCTTCATCTGATCATTTGATGTTTTATCTCGAAGTAACAGAACTTGCTACGGGAAAATTAGTGGCATTCAATACGATCAATATTTATATCAACAATGCAAACACACCTTCATCAACATTTAGTCTGGTTTCGGATGTTGGAACGTTAAGCACTGATATTTCTTCGTATATCATTTCAGGAAGTTATTTGAATACTTATTGGGAGTTCGGTGATGGAACTTCATCTGAAGAATTTTGGCCCGACATGCATTATTATAGTTCGCCAGGTGCTTATACTGTGAGGAATTATATTCAATATGGAAATGGCTGCACAAAAACCACTGCGCATATTGCTTATCTGTTGAGAGAGGGAATTACAGATATAAATTACAGGATATATCCCAACCCCGCAAACACGATAATAAATATTCAAATGCAAAATGATATTGGCGAAATCCAGATTCAGGTAATAAATACACTTGGTGAAATTGTTTATGCTAATGCACTTCCGAATACTGAAAATATTATATCAATAAATATCGAAAACTTTGCGGCAGGAACTTATATTTTAAGATTGAGTTCAGCCAACGGGCTACAGCATAGTTTATTTGAAGTGATACATTAATGAATACTTAGCGATTCGCTAACTAACCCAAACACTGCTTTCACATAAAATTTCATCCATTTCGCATGGTACGACTTGGAATTTGGGCATTAGTTCGTATTTTTATCCTAATCAAAAACTATAAAATAAGGCTTTGTTTTTTGGCTATTACCCAAACATCAGTAATTAAAACATTCAATTAAATCGATCATAATTTATACTCATGAACGTATTCACTAAAACGCTCCCCGTTCTTTTCCTGTTCTTTATTACCCTGAATGTTAATGCCC
>JBIOHA010000400.1:0-1690 GCA_044448625.1 Chitinophagales bacterium
ATGGGATAAAATCACAGGAAATGGATCATAGCATATTACTTCTCACAACGAAAGACATAAAAGGTGGCGCAAGAAATATGAAATCACTTTCTAAAATTATTGTTTGCAGTGCTGATGAGGAATAGGAATGAGGAGTGAGGAATAAGGAGTGAGGAATGAGGAATTTAAACAAAGATTGTTATCAAACTCATTGCTTATAGCTTATGTCCCAATATTGGCTTCTCTTCAATTAAAAAATATATTGACCACTGAACCAGGCAATAAAAATGAAGTGTTTTTAACAAAAATTTGAAGTAACTTGCAATAGGGTTTTTGTGATCAGACTTGCCCGCGGCGTTTTATTAAATTAAATTTTTAAATAACCTGTTATGAGAATAAAAATTTTACACGCAGCAGCTCTTATTTCTCTGTTTATATTGAATGCACAAACCGGTACCACTCAAACGGTTCTTCTCTATAAAAATAGCTTTGAATCACCCCTCATCCCACCTGCAGCCAACTGCGGCCCAGACCTCGATGCTACGTTGGTGAACACACTTTGGGGCGGAACAGGCCTCGGTACTGGCGGAGGCGGACAATTTCAGCAGATCAATACCGTTGAAACAATTTTGATTCATGGGCCATATCTTCAATATACCGATGCCTCAGGTCTGGGTGGTAATTATTGTTTAAGCATGCTTTCAGCATTTGAAGATGATAAAGCCGCACTTACATTGAACTCAGAAATGCTCCCCTTCGCAAACATTACTTTCCTGTTGTCTGCAATAGATATTGCAGGTTGCGGCGGCCCTTTCGGACTTGATACCCCTGTAATGCGGATGACAGTTTATGATTCGCCCGGCGGAACCTTCGACTTTTATATACCAGGAACCATGCTTGACGAAACCATTATAACCGGTGGCCCGCCCAACGCTAATTCATATTCTTTTAACTGGATCTTATGTACCACCAGTCTCGACATCAGCGAATCCGTAGACGGAAATATTACAATCGTATTCGACCTTCTAGAAAGTGGCTATGCAGCAATCGACAGTATTGAAATTTCCTCTTCTATCACTGCAATCGCCGTTGAGGATGAGGGCGAATTAAAATATACGCTTTTATCTCCGAACCCATTTTCTGACGAAATAGTAATAAGCGGAACGGCTGCGATGGGAGAAATAATTTTGTTTGATATTGCGGGCAAGGAAATCATCCGCCAAAAATCTTTTGAAAATCTAACAGAAATTGATGTGAAAGATTTATTACCTGGAATTTATATGATGAATTATCTGGAAGAAAATGCAATTTCGGGTTTCAAACTGATCAAATTCTGATTTCTGTAACCCAACAAAAGCCTTTCAATTCCTTTTTACATAACTTTGAGTGCGGGATAAACAATGCTGGTTGAATTGCATTGTTGCTGAAACAAAATTCCTGGTATACATTCTTTATTTTTTCCTTTTAATTAATTAAATTAAATAACCTGACCAATTATGAAAAAACTGCATATTGTTTATTTTACATCAGCAATCCTGTTTACCGCATATGCGATCTGCATTATGACAGGGACATGAGTATGTGGATCGGTACAATGGGCCGGGGGTTGCTAAAATATGAGTATGGACAACACAAGTTTACACAATACCTGCTGAATAATAAATTAACAAGTGATGGAAGTAACCCTGATGATAATACGGTGCGTGAAATC
>JBIOHA010000401.1:0-1684 GCA_044448625.1 Chitinophagales bacterium
TTTAGAAAATTAAATTAGTTTTGATGGAAGTAATTTAATTATGCATTCGTCCATTACTTATAAAAAAATACGCATGAAAAAAATCTTTACCCTCTTATTAGTTATTACCTGTTTCAAAACAGTTGGCGCCCAGGTTCCAACATGGAGCGATACCATTGCAAATATTCTTTATACCAATTGCACATCATGTCATCACCCTGGTGGCATCGCGCCCTTTTCATTAATGACCTATACGGATGCTGTTACGTATTCACCCGGCATTCAAACGGCAGTTACATCGCACCTGATGCCTCCGTGGAAACCTGATCCAAACTATCGTCACTTTAAAGGAGAAAGAAAATTATCGCAGGATGAGATCAATAAAATAAATGACTGGATTAATAACGGAACTCCGTCAGGAAACCTTGGCAATGCTCCTGCTCCACCTGTTTATACCACAGGTTCGCAAATGCCGGTAATTGATCAAACGTTGCAAATCCCAACATTCACAGTTACGCAAACTGTTGATCAGTACAGAAGTTTTGTTATCCACTCCGGCAATACTGTAGGTAAATATTTGAACAAGGTTGAATTTTTGCCCGGCAACAATTCCATTGTGCATCATATACTTTTGTATTATGACCCAAGTGCAGTTTCTTTTAATCTTGACCAGGCTGATCCGTTGCCGGGATTTGCAAGTAATGGAACAATGCCTCTGAGCCCTAATGCAGTAACTATAGGCGCCTGGGCACCCGGTGCAGGTATTTATGAATTGCCACCTAACTTCGGGCATCTTGTGCCGGCTAATGCCGATTATGTTATTGAAGTGCATTATGCGCCAGGTAGTAACGGGCAGAGTGACAGCACTCAAGTCAATTTGAAATTTACAACGGTACCCGGAGTAAGGCAGGTATATGTGGAACCTGTGTTGGAATACTTTACCGGTATGATTGATGGACCATTATTTATTCCTGCCAACACGGTTCAAACATTTCATGAGCAATTCTATAATAGTTTCGGAAACATTTCGTTGTTCTCTGTTTTTCCACACATGCATAAAATTGGTGTTTCATTTAAATCACGGGCAACCAAACTTCTTGACACTATTCCACTCATTTATATTCCGCAATGGGATTTTCACTGGCAGGGTTTTTACCAATATCAGAAAGTTATAAAGCTACCTTCGCAATACACTATCTGGGCCGAAGCAACTTATGATAACACTGGTGGCAACCCTAATAATCCAAGTAACCCTCCTGTTGATGTGAGTGCTGGCGAACAGACTACCGATGAAATGATGATAGGTTTTTTTGCTTTTGCATTTTATCAGCCCGGTGATGAAAATATAATTTTAGACAGTAGTATCATTTCGGGAATTGATGATCCTCAAATGCAACAACTGTTGTTTACGCTATCGCCCAATCCTGCAAATGATAATGTTGAGATAAATTATGTGATGAAGCAAAATGCTGATGCAACTATTGAAGTGTATGACCTGCAAGGCAAACTGCAGCAATCAGTAAAAACAAAATCTGCAGCCGGTTACAACAACTACCAGTTAAACACCATGCTTTTAACTGATGGAATATATGTAGTGAAGCTACTTTCATCACAAAAAACATACACCCAGAAATTGTTGGTGCAGCATTAAAGGTTGATGCTTTTGCTCGTGAAACTTTCGGAAAGTTGAAGGAACTTTCCGAAA
>JBIOHA010000402.1:0-1668 GCA_044448625.1 Chitinophagales bacterium
GAACGCATTTGGAAAACAGCAGGAGCATTCCGAGACAACAGTGAGTGAGTTCATATTGGATCACAGTTCCTTGGGTTGTTTGGAGCGCAGAGATAGATAATACATGTATTGCCAATCCGGAAATAACAGATACATATATTTCAGGAGCAGAAACTATTTGCATCGTAACAATTAATGATTATACAATGAATACATTTCCAGGGGCGGATATTGAATGGGATATTCCTGGCGGCGTAATTTATACAGGCGGAGGTGGTTTGGTATTAACTGTTACTGAATGGCCAGGTGTTGGTACTTATACTTTTACATGTACTGCAAGCCATAATTGTTTTGCAGATACCGCTACGTATACAATTAATGTAATTGATCCCGGATCAGGTGTTTTAATTGATGAAGGATTTTGCGAAGGTGAAAATGTAACTGTTGACGTTACGCAAACTGATGCTACATATCTCTGGTTCGATTCAACATCAAATGCAACTCATGTTTTTGAAGACGAAGGAATATTTTGGGTGGAGATAACATCGTCTGGTTGTTCTTTTACCGATACAATAACCATTACGGAATTCCCGCTTCCTGAAATTGATCTCGGAAACGATATTTTAATTTGCGGCATTACAACAGTTAATTCCGAAAGTGGATTTGATAATTATGCATGGAGCAATGGTGCAATAACAGAAAGTTTTGAAACTTCAATTCCCGGAATATATTTATTGACAGTTACTGATGAAAACGGATGTACTGCCGAAGATGAAATTGAATTAATAAATGATTGTCCCGATATCATTGTTATGCCCAATGTTTTTTCACCTAATGACGATGGAATAAATGATCTTATCGGCCCTTTATATTCGGGAGTGATCGATAATTATAAACTGCAGATATGGAACCGCTGGGGCGAGTTGATCTTTGATACCAACAAAATAGATAAATTCTGGGATGGCACTTTTGAAGGTGAGCCACAGGATGTTGGTTCTTTTGTTTACCGGTTAACAGCAAAACTAAATAAAGAGCCTGTCGAACTATTTGGTAATATTACTTTGGTGAGGTAGCGCATACATAGTTCAAGCGTCTTCGCTTGGACCCACCGCATGGTTCAAGCGTCCTCGCTTGGACCCACCACATGGTTCAAGCGTCCTCGCTTGGACCCCACATGATTCAAGTGTCCCCGCTTGGACACACCACTCAGGCACCCCACAAAAACCTATTATTTTTACATCGCAATTCATGACCTACTATCCATATCTCATCGCCCTCCATATCATATTTATAATCACCTGGTTTGCTGCATTGTTTTATATCGTGCGATTATTTGTTTACCACACTGAAGCGATACAAAAACCCGAACCTGAAAAAACAATTCTTTCCGAGCAATTTGAGATCATGGAAAAACGGCTGATGAATATTATCGGCACGCCATCCATGATTTTAGTATTGATAACAGGTATCAGTCTGCTAACAATTAATAAAGCATTTATTTATGATAGCTGGATGCAGTTAAAATTATTTTTCGTCGCATGCTTAATTGTTTATCATTTCATCTGCCTGAATATTTTAAAGAAACTCACCCTTAAAAAAAGCAAACTTAGTTCACAACAGTTGAGATTATTTAATGAGGTAACTACAATAATATTATTCGGCATTGTTTTTTTAGTAGAATTAAAAAAC
>JBIOHA010000403.1:0-1655 GCA_044448625.1 Chitinophagales bacterium
CTTATGGTCAGGGCATGGTTGTTGATAACCAATTTGTGTATGTGACCGGGGCTTTTTTCGGAACCTCTATTTCGTTTGACTCCATCACTTTAACCAATGTAAACACATCGGGCGCTGATTTATTTTTTGCAAAACTGGATATCACCTCATTCACTCATGGGCAGATATTCGTAAAACAAAATGCAACAGGAAATAATGATGGCACTTCCTGGAAAAACGCATTTACCAAATTCCAGGATGCTCTTGACTACGCGGATAATGGTGATCAAATATGGATAGCTGAGGGCAACTATACACCTGAAGGTCCTTCTCCTGATAGTAGTCATTTTCTTTCGAAGAAAGCTGTCAGTATATATGGTGGATTTGAAGGAACAGAAAGTGATTTAAGTCAAAGGAACTGGCAGACATTCCGGACTATTATCAATGGTGATATTCTTGGAGATGATCAGGATAGCACTAATCGATTAGACAATGCACATCATGTTTTGATTATTAATAACGGAGATGGCGAAACTACCCTTGATGGACTGATATTCTCAGGAGGAAGGGGTGCTTTATACATCCTAAATACTGATGTTAAAATTAGAAATTGCACTTTCTGGGATAATGATGGAGAATATGGATCAGGTCTGTTTGCAAGGAATTCCGATTCCATTTCAAACACCCTGGTAATCAAAAATTCAACATTTGAACAAAATAGGGGGATCGGTGGTGCAGCGATATTTTTAGGTGTTTTTAATAACGCCAGGAGATTGCACTATGAAATTGACAGTTGTACTTTTAAGAATAATATTTCTTACTCTGCCGGAACAATTTATTCAACAAGTGATTCTATTTCTCAGCACACCAGTATTATAAAAAATTCGGAATTTCTAAACAATATTGGAAATTATGGTGGAGGTGCTATTTTCTCTGTATCGGAAAATCTTATCATTGAAAATTGCAATTTTGAAGAAAATTATGCGCGATTATATCCTGGGTGTATTTGCCCATCAGGTGGTATTATAACTTTTATTAATCCGTCCTCAGCGCATATTGCAATCCGGAAAACTATATTTAATAACAATGACGTTTATGAATTCGAAGATGGAGTTGTAAATATTTTTGGTGGATATGCAGAATTAGATAATGTCTTGTTTCATGACAATTACGGGTATAGTTCTATATTGAGTTATGGAAATACACGCTTGTCAAACATTACGATGGTCGACAATCAAGGGGGCCTAATTGGATATGGAAATTCTACAGAAATTCAAAATTCCATTTTTGATAATGAAGAGGTAAATTTAAGATATTGGGAAGGTGCAGACATTATTTCGAAAGGAGGCAATATCAGTAGTGACTCTAGTATGGCTCCGGTTTTACTGGGTTATAACGGCTATGCTGACCTACATCAAACAGATCCATTACTGGATGCAGACTTTATTCCCCTCAGCAATAGCCCATGCATCGATGCCGGTAATTCTGAAGGGGTTGTTTCACTCTATGATCTGGCAGGAAATCCACGTATCCAGGGTCATGGCATCGATGCCGGTGCGTATGAAAGTCCTTTTATGGTTGCT
This sequence comes from Chitinophagales bacterium, assembly GCA_044448625.1. Taxonomy (GTDB): domain Bacteria; phylum Bacteroidota; class Bacteroidia; order Chitinophagales; family BACL12; genus UBA7236. Next base: position 1,563 of record JBIOHA010000403.1, read on the forward strand.
GTCAAAGATGCGGTCTGGGATTCACAAGTTTTAAGTGTATATCCTAATCCGGTACTAGATGTACTCAACTTTGAATTGGAGTCAGATTGGATC
>JBIOHA010000404.1:0-1642 GCA_044448625.1 Chitinophagales bacterium
TATGCGGTATGATATTCCTTATTCCTCATATCATCTTCTTTTAATAAGCCCGATAATTAACAGAAATAAAACTGATCCTACTACTGCAGCTGCGATCTGATATAAAAGATTTTGTTCTGCGATACCAAGCTTGTCGAATATCCATCCGCCGAGTACGGCGCCAACAATTCCAACTACAATATTACCCAGCAATCCAAACCCTTCACCCTTAATTAATTTGCCTGCTGCCCATCCTGCGAGGGCACCAATGAGAATAAAATATATAAAATTGTTCATTAAAGATTTATTAATTGATCAAAATTGATCAAGATTTTAAAATTTTAAAAGCCCGTTGCTTAATAATTGCAACTTCGATTTTTGTTCAATTTTGATCAATCTGTGTTAATTCATTTTTCTTTTCAATTTGCAACCGCAGTAAATTATTGAACACACCATTTTTTATTTGCGATAATTCATCATAAGATCCGGATTCAACAATTTGACCGCTATCCATCACAAATATCGTATCAACATTTCTGATGGTTGATAAACGATGTGCAATTATTATTGTTGTGCGGTGCTTCATCAATTCTTCCAATGCTTCCTGCACTAATCGTTCGCTTTCCGAATCAAGTGAACTGGTGGCCTCATCTAAAATTAGGATAGCAGGATCTTTTAAGATTGCTCTTGCAATGGCGATGCGCTGACGTTGTCCTCCCGAAAGTTTTACCCCCCGTTCTCCCACAATGGTTTCAAGCTGCTCAGGAAACTGCGAAATAAACTGCCAGGCATTTGCTTTTTTTGCTGCTTCTATCAATTCATCATCGGAGGCACCCGGTTTTCCGTAAGCGATGTTTTCTTTTATGGTTCCACCAAATAACATTACTTCCTGTGGCACCACTGCCATATTATATCTCAGTTCCCTCACCGCATAATTCGTTTCACTTATATCGTCAAATAAAATAGCACCGCTTTGCGGGTGATAGATCTGCAATATTAATTGAGCAATTGTTGTTTTTCCGGCGCCGCTATATCCTGCTAAAGCAATTTTTTCTCCTTTATTCACAACAAATGAGATCCCGTTTAATACAGTAATATCTTTTCTTGTGGGATAAGAAAAAACAATATTCTTTAATTCAATTTTTCCCTGCAGTTTTAATTTCTGGTCAGGAATTGAATCCAGCTCAAATTCCCCTGCTTCATTTAATATTTCGAAAATGCGTTCGGAGGCGCCAACTGTTTTTTGCAAACGGCCATAGAGATCACCCAACCCGCCAACTGCACCCCCAATAAATCCGGTGTACAGCACAAATGAAAAAAGATCACCTTCATTTATTTGCCCTTTTGTCAATAAAGTGGTGCCATACCAGATCACCAAAACAAATCCACCGAATAATCCCAACACCAGGAAGGTGGTAAATCCACCGCGGTTCATAGCGCCTTTAATTCCTGTCTCCACCACTTTTTGCATAAAAGTTTTATAGCGTTTCGACTCATAGTTTTCGTTGGTGAATGCTTTTACTGTATTTATATTCTGAAATGTTTCTTCCACTACAACATTTGAATTTGCCAATGCATCCTGCCTTAATTTCGACACCTTCCTGATAAATTTTCCATACAGCACTGCCATGATCACCAGTACCGGAAATGTTGACATCATTAA
>JBIOHA010000405.1:0-1640 GCA_044448625.1 Chitinophagales bacterium
CTTCTCCGGTTAACATAGATTTATTTGATATTAATGGTAGAAAACTTGCTACGATTTTTAATGGAGCACAATCTGCAGGAGCTAAGTCCGTAGAATGGAATACAGCTAAAGAAAAATTTAAATGCGGAACTTATATTTTACGATTTACAATAAGACAGGAAAGGTTCGCACAAAAAATAATTATTTGTAATTAGCAAAGAGGGACAGAATATATTATGAAAATTAGAATGATTGCCAGGCTTGTTATTTTTACTGCATGGATAATTATTTTTTTATCCTGCAAGAAATCCAGCAATAACTCAGCTCCATCACCACCACCTCCTAATAATCCGGATACAACTGTAGTTATTCAACCCGCAGTAGATCCGCCAATATCTTCAACGATTGGTTTTTTTCTGGATGACTGGCAGGCCAAAAATTTCACAGCTCCATCTTATATTGATACCACAATTCCTTCTCTTGGTAATTATACAGTTACTGTTGATCGCAGTTCTGTTATCACTAAAATACCACGTTCGCTTGCCGGGAATAATGCAAATACTTGGATGACACAGATGGTTACAGAGCAAACCTTGATAAGTCATATCACAAACATTCATCCGCACATCATTCGTTTTCCCGGTGGAAGCATCAGTGATCTTTATTTCTGGAATGCTCCTGATGCAACACCACCTGCTGATGCGCCTGCTTCATTAGTGCAGGCAAATGGAACTGCTGCATCTGCTGGTTATTGGTTTGGAAAAAACAATGCTAACTGGACCATTTCGCTGGATAATTATTATAGCATGCTGCAACAAACCGGCAACAATGGTTTAATTACTATTAATTATGGATATGCCCGGTATGGAAAAGGTAGCAATCCGGTTGCGGCTGCCGCTCATCTTGCCGCCGATTGGGTAAGATATGATAATGGCCGCACCAAATATTGGGAAATAGGTAATGAGAACTTTGGCGATTGGGAAGCAGGATACAGAATAAATCTTTCAACAAACCAGGATGGTCAGCCGGAATTTCTCAGCGGGCAATTGTATGGGCAGCATTTTAAAATATTCGTGGATTCAATGAGAAAGGCAGCACAACAGATCGGTAAAACTATTTACATCGGGGCTGTTACTGCAGAAGCACAACCTCAATCATGGGAAACCGACACAAGAAAAAATTGGAATACAGGATTATTTACTGCCGCAACGAATGCACCGGATTATTATGTGGTACATAATTATTATACTCCATATAATACAAATTCCAATGCAGGTGATGTTTTAAATTCCGCCATTGTTGAAACACCGAAGATGATGAATTATGTACAACAAGCCATGCAGACAGCAGGTACTACTATAAAGCCAATTGTATTGGATGAGTGGAACATTTTTGCGACCGGCTCTATGCAAATGGTTTCAAATGTAAATGGTTTGCATGCTGATCTTGTTCTCGGCGAATTATTAAAAAATAAAATCGGCTTGTCAGCACGGTGGGATTTTGCTAATGGATGGGATAATGGTAATGATCATGCCATGTTTAATATTGGCGACGAACCCGGCGGTGTACCTAAATGGAATCCGAGACCGGCGTTTTATCATATTTATTTCTTTCAAAAAATGTTGGGGGATAGACTTGTAAATTCTTCCATTTCCAATACA
>JBIOHA010000406.1:0-1634 GCA_044448625.1 Chitinophagales bacterium
ATAATATAGTGTATTGGGTAAGTCGGAATATTCACCTGTTGCTGTATCAACGGGTGGAGTAATCGGCGCTTGTGCCACCATTTGAAGTGGTGTCGAAAATGAATTATCATCAGGAATATCATTATTAATTGTCCGGCTTAAATTGAGGTTTAGTCCTATTGTTAACTTATCGCTCAGGTTAGCATCAATATTATTAAGCATATTAAACCTGTCGCCATGATTGCCGATCATAATTCCATCCTGGCTGGAATAACCCACGCTGGTAAAATATTGAAAATTTTCTGTACCCCCGGATGCAGAAAGATCGATCATGCTTGACACCGCTTTTTGAAAAGCAAGCGATTGCCAGTCGGTATTAGTACCTCCATCCCTCCAATCATCATAACCGCCGATCTTATCAAATTTCTTTTCTACATCAGATAAATAATCATCAATTGCTTCTTCAACTGTTGCATATCCGCTGATGCCGTTTGCAAAATCATATTCACCTGCATTTATAGCTGCCTGTGTATAATAATCAACATATTGATCAGCATCCAAAAAATCACGAAGCCGTGTAGGCTCGCTAAATCCCTGCTGATAATCAATGGTGATCTTTGCTTTTCCTTGTGCTCCTCTTTTTGTTGTAATAATAATAACGCCATTTGCTCCGCGTGATCCATAAATTGCACTTGCCGATGCGTCTTTTAACACCTCAACACTTGCGATATCATTAAAATCAAGGTCATTTAACGGGTTGAGATAAACATTGTAATAATCATTAATTGCCACGGTGTTTATCGGTATTCCGTCAACAATTATCAAAGGTTGATTATTCGCATTGATAGATGATGATCCGCGAATGCGCATCCGCACATCACCACCAACTTTTCCATTATTTGATTCGATAAATAATCCCGCAGCTTTTCCCTGCAATGTTTGTTCAACTGTAGAAACAGGGGTAAGTCCTATTTCATCGGCTTTGATTTCACTTATACTTCCTGTGAGCTTGGTTTTTATTTCCGTACCATAACCAACTACTACAACTTCACCCAATAATTCGGGGGCAATTTCCATCGCAACATTCACCGTATTTTTGTCCTTAACTTCGATATTTTGTGTCAGAAATCCGATATAGCTAAATACCAGGGTTCCACCCGATTTCGGCACCTGAATGCTATATTTTCCATCGAAGTCGGATATTGTACCGTTCTGTGTTCCATCAAGTACAACAGTAACACCGGCCATGGGCCCGCCATCGTCGACATCGGTAATTGTTCCTGAAATGGTTCTGTTCTGTGCGTTAAGGTAAAATGAGAGAAAAGAAATTACAGCAAATAGTAAAAACTTCTGCATGGTTATAGTTTTAGTCGGAGGCTAAAGTAATTCTTTTACCCTGAACAATTATCAACAGGTGGTAAAAAAAAGCGGCCTCTTGTGACAGGGTTTTTAATTGATGCACTACCTTTGGCCGAAAATCAAAAACTATGAACTGGTTGAAATCTTTTTTGAAGCTAGCGCTGATATTTACTGCTTCACAAAATTTTGCTCAAACTACAGGTGTGCAGCCTCCTGTTGCACCAAGAATTCCGCATACAATTAAGGGTGAATTTGGCGATAGAGAAGATCCATATTTTTGGTTGAATGATCGGGAC
>JBIOHA010000407.1:0-1624 GCA_044448625.1 Chitinophagales bacterium
AGCCGGCGCTTATGCCATACAGGAATGGATTGGAATATATAAGATTGCCAGAATTGAAGGTGATTATTACAATGTTGTTGGGTTTCCGATGAGTAAGATTTATCCGGTGCTTGTGGGGTTAGGCGGTAAGACCGTTTAATATTCGACGGATTTCGAAATGCTGTTTCACGCAAAGACGCGAAAGAGCTAAGACGCAAAGAAATTTAACCAGTTATTTTTTTTTGATTAAAAGATCCGTTTTAATCCGCCAAATCCGCGTCATCCGCGCCTGCCTGCCGGCAAAGGCAGGTTCCTGTATTTTTTTCACGCAAAGACGCATAAGAGCAAAGAGCGCAAAGAAATTTTAAAAGATCCGTTTTTTATCCGCCGCATCCGCGTCATCCGCGCCTGCCTGCCGGCAAAGGCAGGTTCCTGTATTTTATTTACACCGCTGTTTGGTGCAGTGCTTGTTTTAATGCGTAAGCAACCATATCTACTTCTTCAAATGTATTATAATAATGCGGCGAAATGCGGAGAGCGCTTTCAGCTTTTTTATTTTGGAAATCGAGCAATGCAAATTTTTTAACCGCTGCACCGAGATTGATATTGTTTTTGATCAGTGTATCTTTTAATTCCATTATATCAACGCCATCTGCGGTAAGCGAAATGATGCTGCTGAGTTTTGATCCCTTATCCAGCAACCGCGTTCCCGGAATTAATGCAAACTGGTTTCGGGCATAAGCACTTAATTCAGCATTTCTTTTTTCAATTTCAGTTATCCCGATATTCAATATATAATCCATAGCTGCTTTTGCGCCCAGCATAATTGCATACGATACTTCGGTAAACTCAAAACGTTTTGCATCTGCCCGCGGACGATATATATTTTCACCCACCCAATCGGCACCGGTCATGTCAATAAATAAAGGTTCGAGCCCCAGGTTCAGTACTTTATCCGATACATATAAAAATCCACCACCCCTGGGTCCACGCATAAATTTGCGCATAGATGATGAAAAGAAATCGCATTGTATTTTTTCGAGATCAACATTTAATTGCCCTGCACTCTGGCAGCCATCCACTGCAAATAAAATATTTTCATCATGACAAATTTTCCCAACCTGTTCTACAGGCTGAATTAGTCCCGTATTATTTGGTACATGCGTAACTGAAACCAAAACCGGCTGATGCTTCAAAATATTTTTATGAACAGATTCAACATCTACTTCACCCGCTTCTGTATTTTCAGCCCTGATTATTTTTATTCCATATCTTTTTTCGAGTGAAAGAAATTGGATCTGATTGGAAACATAATCATTTATGGTGGTGAGGATAACGTCATCTTTTTTAAAACGAATAGAAGATAATGCTTTGGAAAAACCATCGGTGGCATTATTAACGAAAGCGATATTTTCCGGTTTGCAATTGAACAAAGTTGCTGCGGAAGAATAAAATCCATTGATCTCATCAGCCTTTTCTGCCGCCAGTTCGTAGCCTCCAGTTAATGACTCTTGTTTCAGATAATTAATAACGGTATCAACAACGGGTTGCGGGTGAAGTGAGCATCCCGCATTATTAAAATGGATCTTTGTGCGACAACCGGGCGTATCGTTTCTAAGGGCATCAATATTCATAAAATAAATAA
>JBIOHA010000408.1:0-1586 GCA_044448625.1 Chitinophagales bacterium
ATTAATATTCCAATAAATTATTGCACAATAAATTGTCCTGTAGTGGTAAAATAAGCGGATGTAATTTTGAGAATATAATTTCCCTGAACATATTCTGAAATATTTATCCTGAACTGATCATCCCTTGTTAAATATGCTCCGATCTTTCTGCCCGTTAAATCGAAAATGTCAATTTGTATTGGATCATCTCCATTCTGTAATTCGGATAAATCGATAATTATATTTTCCGATGATGGATTTGGATAGATCAAAATCTCATCGGAATTATCATTGTCATTACCTATTTTGCAGGACCCCGTTGTAAAAGAATAAATAGCAGAAAAATCAGAAAGAACTGCGCCGCATTTGGTTCTCATTTTCCATTCATAATCGGTATCACATGTTAAACCGGTAATAGTTTTTTGAATAGTAGCTGCTGTTAATGTTAATTTGGTCCAACCAGCTACACCCGATTCGCGATAATAAAGCTGGTATTTTGTTGCACCCATCACCGGTGCCCATTTTAATTTTGCACTGGCGGGTGTAATATTCGACACGCCTGTTATAGAAGGAGGATAACAATCACCGGATTCGCCGGCAAGAATTGAAGTACCGGGAGTTGCATTGTAAGCAAAATCATGTATCGTTACTACATCCACCATTGGATCAACGCTTAACCTGATCCATCCAAAATGCTGTCCGAAACCATCTTTTATTCTTATTGCAGCAAATGAATAATTTGTTCCGGCAAATTCACCATGATCAGCTCCTGGATTTTCATAGTTCCAATACCCTACCGTATGTGCCGCACTGTTCCATTCAGCACCGGCCCCGATCAAATCGCCCATAACATATCTGTACACTTCACCCAAAACCACATCAGGTAAACCTCCAACACGATTTAAACTATATGGCAATAATGATCCCCTGTTCGTATGATATTGCGAAGGCCAATATGACCAATAATCATGGTTGACCTTCATTCTGAAATCAACGACGCCATCAAAATTGATATCGAAAAACTCAGTGAATGTTTCACCGCAACTAAAATCACCACCCGGCGAATAATCATAACCCGGTGGATCCGGTATACAGGTATCGTCAGGATCCATTGCGATATCAGGATCAATATCGTGGTAAACAATTTGCCCCTGTGCAGGCAAATACATAAGTGAAGTAATTGCGGCAGATGAATATGCAGCTAATTTAAAGCCCGGGGTCTTCTTTAAATTTTTCATGGTTTGAAATTTTGATTAAATTTTGCGGTTGTTTTTTTTCAATTTATTTAATAATTATTTCTAAAATGAAGTATAATAATTTTCCTGATAAAATTAATAAACTTTATGGAGCAAGTCTTTTAATTATCCAGGTTGCGTCCGCTTGCTTTTCATATAATAATCTATCGTGCAGCCTGTTTGTGCGGCCCTGCCAGAATTCTATTGCATAAGGATGTAAAACATATCCTCCCCAATTTGGTGGCCGTTTAATTTCATCTTTCAATTGTATCTCAATAAATTTTTGTTCAAGCCACTCCCTGCTTTCAATTTCCTTGCTCTGCGGTGAAATTACCGCCCCAGCCTGGCTGCCAACCGGCCGCGAATAAAAAT
>JBIOHA010000409.1:0-1570 GCA_044448625.1 Chitinophagales bacterium
GGCATAAATGGTTTGCCCTCTTTTATAAATTGAAAAGATGGGATCTGTAATCGCCTGGTCTGTCTGCACATCCCCTTCACCGCTTACATACATCAACCCTTGGTCTGTTGCAACCGCTACAAGACCCGATAATGGGATCATGGCATAAGGCAATGCATTTAATTTTACTTTTACAGTAAGACGGGTTTGTTTGGAAGTTACAGAGATATAATCACCCCGTTTTAATGAATAAAAATGATTTTCAGTTGTAATGCTCTGGTCATTGGGTGATAAGTCTGATGCCGGTAAATACGAATGAAAATTATTCCCATATTGATACACGCCTTTAAATCGCGTTGATGCAATTATTTTCTCATTACTATTCTGGGCGAATGAATTGATTTTCGCATAAGGTAATCCTTCAGCATAGAGATAGCTGTTGAATTTAAATCCATCAAAGCGGCTCACGCCCCTGTCGGTTGCGAACCATAAATAACCGGAACCATGTTGCAGAATATCATTCACATTCGAACTGGCCAATTCATCCGCGGTTGTGTATTGCCAAAACGGAAATAGTTGAGCATTGCTCTCACGCACATTTAGAAATGCACAAATAAAAAGCAAAAAAATATGGGGGAAGGATCTGTTCACTAAATTGAAATTGAGAGTTTCCTTACAGCATCCATAAAATCATTAATGCGTGACTTCGGCAATTGGATCTTTGTGTTGTCGGCCATTACAATTACACCGCCATCCTCCCGTAAAAACTCCTTCACATGATTCAGATTAATAATATACGAGCGATGCACCCTGAAAAATACCTGGTCCTTCAGATTATCTTCAAACACTTTGAGTGGTTTCGAAACAAAATACATTTTGTTGCCTTCGGCAAAAACTTTTGTATAATTATTATCTGCTTCCAGCCTGATGATATCTTTGATTTCAACAACGGTAAATCCGCCGGTATGTGAAAGGGTGATACGGCCCGGTTTATTTGCCTCAGGATGCTGATCATTCTTTTTGTGATCATACTCAATTACCTTATTAATTGCCTGTTGTAATTCTTTAATAACAATTGGCTTCAATATATAATCAAGTGCGCCTGCCTTAACGGCACGGATGCCATATTCAGCATGTGCCGTTACAATGATCACTGCAAAATCCTTTCTGGGGAGCGCATCAAGTAAATCGAATCCATCCTGATCGGGCATCTGCACATCCAGAAATACCAAATCCGGTTCAAGGTCAAGCAGCTTCTGTTTGCCTTCAACTGCATTTTCTGCTTCACCGACCACTTCTATTTCGGGGCAATATTTTTCAAGTATTACAGATAAATTTCTTCTGCCGGGTTCTTCATCATCAATAATAACCGCTTTGTATCGTTTCATGAGAGCATATTTAATTTGTGAACTTCAGAATATCATCAAGATATTTTCTATCGTTACTGAGCCTGGGAATTTTACTAGCTAATCAAGGTTACACTGTGATTTTAGATGCTAAGTATGATAAACAAGAGCTGCGACAAGAGGCGATCGCTCAAGCCGAAAAGCACCAAATTCCCCTACAAATTGTTCACTGCACTGCACCCCTA
>JBIOHA010000410.1:0-1570 GCA_044448625.1 Chitinophagales bacterium
ATGGGAACATCTATAACCAGATTATAAGATGCTACAGGAGCATTTATTTTATTTATGAATATTGTTTTTGTTGCAAATGCTTTTAGTTTACCGGTTGCGATTTCTGTAACCTCAAGATAAAAAGTAATATGATCGTTTGAATTGAATGTTAGCAGCGGAATACTGTTGGTATTAAATGAATATGACTTGCCATAAAATATTGCGCCGGTTAAATTATTTGTCCATTTAAAACTATAGGGTGCAGCAGCAGCACCTGCAATCGGATTTCCTGTTGCAGAGTACAGTGCAGTATTTAATTTAACCGTAGTGTGGTTATTGATAAAGCAGGGCAGGGTTTTGTGGGAAATATTTACAGTGAATGCTGTTTCGGTATATAGCGAACCCCCCGGTAAAAATTCTTTCAGGTAATTGATAACAGGTGCATATTCTTCATCATTCGCCAGATTGTTCCACTCATTGGGATCTGTTTCACGGTTGATGCCGATATCATATAATTCTTCTTCCACAACAGAGTTTGATGAATCGCAGGTCATATCACCATCGATATTATTTGAATGATATTGAATATAATGATATTGGTTGTTGCGAACAGAGAATTGCTCCATACAAGCTCCCTGTTTTCCAGGTTCATTTTTATATATCGTAACTACCGGCGATTCGCAAATGGTAAGATTATTATCAATTATCGGTTTTATGTTCTTACCATCTAAATATGAAGTTCCGTCGGGGAATGATGGAAGATCCACCATTGCATATTTGCACACTGTTGGAAAAAGGTCGAGAAGGCTGACAGGGATTTTGGATGTTTGCGGATTTATATTTCTGAGATCAGCAATAATAAGGGGAACCCGGATATCAGTTTCCCAAAGTGAATTTTTTTTCCAATGTTTTTTTTCATCTAGTGAATAACCGTGATCACTCATTACGATAATAACCGTATTGGTATAAATTTCCGGATGTTCCTGTAATTCTGTCCAAATGCGGCCAAGTTGTTCGTCAACAAATTTAATTGCAGCCAGGTAAGCCATTGTTGCATTTGCAATTTTTGAAGAGGTGAGTATATCTCTTCTTTCATCGTCGCTCAGGGTATCATTTATAAAAGGTAAATACTCCATTGTATCAGACCACTCTTTGAAATTATTATGGATGCTGGGCGCTGCCATCGATTGCCCTACAAAGCCGAGATTATCATAATCTTCGTACTCATTTTCCGGCTGTGGTGATAACACTACACCGTTGTATGGAAAAGTACCGGTGGGATAATTATATGGAATATCAAAAGGTTCTTCCGAAAAATCTGAAATATAATCAGGCAAAAAATAATGTTCTGGAACATAAAGCTGAAGATGCGGCTTATGAAATCCCACTGCCATAAAAAATGGCTTGTTGCAAAAATCACTGGGATCGGCATCATAATCATTAATAAATTCTATTGCTGCATCTGCAGCGGCATAATCTTCCATTCCTGTAGTTAAAGAATCATCAAGCTGTGCAAATTGAAAGTCATCAACCGATTCACCGGCTGTATTTCCCTGGCCCATCAACCCGGGTGCATTAGATAAGGAGGTAG
>JBIOHA010000411.1:0-1540 GCA_044448625.1 Chitinophagales bacterium
ATGATTATTAAAGGGCAAATGTCATTATTTATTGTAATATCCCTTACAATAAAATAAATACCTGCCGGTAGGTTCGCAATATCAATTTTTTGAACCCCAATCACGCTGGAATTCCCCACCTCCATCACCACTTTCCCATAAACATCAATGATCGTGAAGTCATAACCAGAAGTATAAGCTGAAGTTAAATATAAATAATCCGATGCCGGATTCGGAAATACGTTGAAAGTATTATTGCCGGAAATTTCATTTACTGCATTTTGTACCTGCCCGCAATTTATTTTATCGGTGCAATTGGTAATTATCAGATTATCAATTGCACCATTTAAACACTGATTCTCGGCGAAGCATCCGCCAACGCAATCGAGCTCCTGGCCGATCTCAAAAAAATCACCTTCGATCTCAGCATCAGGTACGGCAACAGAACCCGGTAAAAGAAGTCCATCCAGCTCGGCATAAATACTGTCGCCCGAACAATAAAATGTTACACAATACCATTGTCCTGCATTAATTATTGCCGGAATAATACCGCCTACATCATGTATTGCTATTTCAAAACCATTGGAAGATTTTTCATACGAAAACGCAAATTCATGCTCATTTGAAGCACTTATTCCTGCAACAAATGTATTTGTTGGCGCCGAACCAGATGTATTGAAATCATTTAAAATAAAATTAAATGATAAAGTAAATTCAGTCAATCCATTTATCGCTTCATTGGGGATTTGAACAAAGTCATCATCGTTATAACCAATACTCAGATAATTGGCGGTTACATCAGCATCTGCAAAAATGGTTCCGTGAAAAGAATTTCCCGACTCATCATCAACGTTATCAGTGAATTTATATAGCAGCATTGTATCGCATGGAGGTATTACAACATTGCATTGCGCATTAACATCAGCACATGGATAAATATTAAAATTATCGATGTCGCCATTCAGGCATTGATTGGTTACAAAACATCCTGTTGTGCAATCGAGCTCCTGTCCAAATTCGAGAAACGAAATATCCAAAGCAGCACTGCTCATGTTATTGGCATCAATTAAGATCCCATCAATATAAACGCTTACAAGTGAGCCTTCGCGAATTACTTTCATACAATACCAGGTTTGATCTTCAAGATCGATGTCATATAGTGTACCGCTATTCTTTATTGCAACTACAAGGGTTTGATCCAATTCTTCGTACGATATGGCAAATTCACCTTCAGAAACCCCGCTCGCACCGGCAATGAATGTATTGGTTGGTGCAGACCCCGTTGTATTAAATTCAGTTATTCTAAAATCGAAACTCATTGTAAAATCGGTGGCACCATCCAGGGCATCACCAGGAATTATCATATGGTCCACATTATTATACGCGATAGTAAGATAATCATCGGCTACACTTGCACCTGCCTGAAGCGTTCCGTCGTTGTTCAGGCCTGAATAATCTTCCACATCACCGTCAAATAAATAAGAAACATTTGGCGGACAGATTTGCGCATCTAAGCAGAGCGAAACAAATGACAAGAATAAGAAATTGATAAATGATTTCA
>JBIOHA010000412.1:0-1527 GCA_044448625.1 Chitinophagales bacterium
CATTTTACGTCCCGAGTGTTTTTACAAGGAATCGCATCAGAAAATTTTTGAAGCAATTCACACGCTTTTTCATAAAGCCGAGCCAATTGATATTCTTACCGTAACGCAGTCGTTAAAAAAAATCGGTGACCTTGAAATAGTGGGCGGCCCTTATTTTATTACCCAGCTCACTAACAGGATCGCATCAGCAGCGAATATTGAATATCATGCACGCATCATTCTTCAGAAATATATTCAGCGGGAATTAATCCGTATTTCGAGCGATACCATCAGGGATGCTTATGAAGATACTTCTGATGTTTTGCAAATGTTAGACAATGCCGAAAAAAGTTTATTCGCAATTGCTGAAGGAAATATCCGAAGAAATTTTTCTGATATGCCTTCCTTGATATCTAAAGCGATCAAAGAAATTGAACATGCAAGTAACCAGGTTAGCGGTGTAACCGGTGTGCCGAGTGGGTTCACTGAATTGGATAAAGTAACATCCGGCTGGCATAAATCGGATTTAATTATTATTGCCGCCCGTCCGGGTATGGGAAAAACAGCTTTTGTATTATCGCTTGCGCGAAATGCTGCCGTAAAGTTTAAGAAACCTGTTGCATTCTTTTCTCTTGAAATGTCATCCATTCAATTGGTGAATCGTTTAATATCCAGCGAAACTGAAATTACTTCTGAAAAAATCCGTAAAGGCCAGCTTGCGCATCATGAGTGGGAGCAGCTTAATGCCAAAATTGTTCCTATTACCGAAGCTCCTATATATATAGATGACACTCCTTCGCTTTCCATTTTTGAATTGAGGGCAAAATGCAGGAGATTGGTTGCGGAGAAGAAAGTAGAATTAATCATTATTGATTATTTGCAGCTGATGGTTGCGGGGGTGGACACCCGCAGCGGAAACCGCGAACAGGAAATCAGCATGATATCAAGGTCATTGAAAAGTATTTCCAAGGAATTGGATATTCCGATTATTGCTTTGTCACAGTTGAGCCGTGCTGTTGAATCGCGGGGTGGTGTTAAAAGGCCGCAGCTTTCAGATTTGCGCGAATCAGGTGCTATTGAGCAGGATGCCGATATGGTTATGTTTATTTACCGTCCTGAATATTATGATCTCGACCAGGATGAAAGCGGAAATTCAACTCTGGGTGTTGCAGAAATTATTGTGGCTAAGAACAGGAATGGCGCTTTGAAAAATGTAAATCTTAAATTTATCGGCCATCTTACCAAATTCACCGATCTTAATGACTATGAATTTGCCGAAGAGCATATTGCGATATCTGCACCCACCGGTGGTGAGTCTGAGCGCATTACCCGCAAATCGCGCATGGACGATATGGAAGATGACGATGCTGTTTTTTAGGTAGTTATATTGTTAAATTGTTTTTGCCACGATTAAATTAACAATTTAACAATATAGCAATGTAACAATTTACTCATTCTTCATTCATCGCAATATTCCCTTTGATTTTTTGTTATAATTTTGAATAAACCCAAGTTGGTTTTTTCCCGTAAAAAAAATAAAATGAAGCC